>CALFNI010000206.1 GCA_937902695.1 uncultured Rhodanobacteraceae bacterium | reverse complement strand
CGTCGTTCTCGATATCGGCAACGCGGACGTGCTGACGGTCGACTTCGCGGCGCTTGCCAAAGCGGGCCGGCTCCGCGTCGTCGGCAACCTGCCGTACAACATCTCCTCGCCGATCCTGTTCCACTGCATCGAGCAGATCGACGCGATCCGCGACATGCATTTCATGCTGCAGAAGGAAGTCGTCGATCGCATGGCCGCGCCGCCCGGCAGCAAGGTGTATGGACGGCTCTCGGTGATGCTGCAGCTCGTCTGCCGCGTCGATCCGCTGCTCGGCGTGCCGCCCGGCGCGTTCCGGCCGCCGCCGAAGGTCGATTCGGCTGTCGTGCGGCTGACGCCGCGCGCACCGTCCGAACGCGCGTTCGGGAATGCGACGCTGGTCGCGCGCATCGTCAAGGCCGCATTCGGGCAGCGGCGCAAGACGCTCGCCAACGCGCTCGGCGAGCTTGCCGACGCCGATGCGATCCGCGCGGCCGGCATCGATCCGCGCACGCGCGCCGAGCAGCTTGCGCCCGATGCGTTCGTGCGCCTGGCCGAGGCGATCGGGCGCGTCTGACCGTCGCCGGGAAGCCACGCTGTCTCGCCGGCAAATCACGCCGCTCCGACGGCGCGCGCTCCAGCTTGCCCGAACGGCCGTGCTCGCGGAAAATCGCGCACATGAGCGGCAAGAAGCCCTACGACATCGCGATCACGGTCGACACACGCTTCCTCGACGACCAGTCGGCGCCGGCCGACAACCGTTACGCGTTCGCCTATACGATCACGATCGAAAATCGCGGCTCGGTCGGCGCGCGTCTCCTGTCGCGGCACTGGGTCATCACCGACGGCAACGGCAAGGTGCGCGAGGTGCGCGGCGACGGCGTCGTCGGCGAGCAGCCGTGGGTGCGGCCCGGCGACGATTACGAATACACGTCGGGCGCCGTGCTGGAGACCGCGCTCGGCACGATGCGCGGCAGCTACCAGATGGTCGCCGACGACGGCACGCAGTTCGACGCCGACATCCCCGCGTTCGTGCTGTCGACTCCGCGGACGCTGCACTGATGGCAACCTGGGTCATCGGCGATATCCAGGGCTGTCACGACGAACTTGTCCGGCTGATCGAGAAGATCAAGTTCGATCCCGCGAAGGACACGCTGTGGTTCTGCGGCGATCTCGTCAATCGCGGCGGTCAGTCGCTCGCGGTACTGCGTTACGTCAAGGCGTTCGGCGATCGCGCGATCGTCGCGCTCGGCAATCACGATCTTTCGCTGCTGGCGGTCGGCGAGCGCAAGCGCGAAGACCAGCAGCGCGTCAATCCGGAGTTGCGCGAAGTGCTGTTCGCGCCCGACCGCGACGAACTGCTGGACTGGATGCGCACGCGCAACGTCGTGCACGTCGATCGCTCGCTGAACTTCATGCTCGTGCACGCCGGCCTGTTTCCGCGCTGGACGACCGAGCAGGCGATCGAGGCCGCGCGCGAGATCGAGGAGCGCCTGCGCGGCGAGGGTTATCGGCGCCTGCTGAAGCAGCTCTTCGGCAACAAGCCCGACATGTGGAACCCCAAGCTGCGCGGGATCGATCGCCTGCGCGCGAGCATCAACGTGTTCACGCGCATGCGCTACTGCGACGTGCGCGGGCGCATCGCATTCGGCGAGAAGAACGCGCCGGGCACGCAGCGGCCGGGGCTCTATCCGTGGTACGAGGTGCCCGGCCAGTACAAGCGCGACATCCGCATCGTCTGCGGACACTGGTCGACGCTCGGCCGCTTCGCCGGCCTCGGCATCTACGCGATCGACACGGGCTGCGTCTGGGGCGGCTGGCTGACGGCCCTCAAGCTCGACGGCGAGGAGCCCGAGTTCGTCGCGATCAAGTCCGATCGCAAGCCGCCGGCCGGCAAGGACGCGGATTAGGCGCGCACGTAGTCGACGAACGTGAATGCATGATCGTGGCGCGCGTCCGCCAGATGCAGGGTGCGCGCCGTCTCCCTCCACGCCTGCGGATCGAAGCGCGGAAAGAACGCATCGGCGCCTTCGACGGCCGCGTCCACCCACGTGAGGTGCATGCGCGTCGCGCGCGGCAGCGCCAGCGCGAAGACCTCGCCGCCGCCGACGACCGCGAGCTCGTTGCCGCCGGCGGCCCGGAGCGCTTCGTCGAGCGAATGCACGACGCGCTGGCCGGGATACGGCGGCGTGTCGCCGCGCGTCATGACGAGATTCTCGCGGCCCGGCAGCGGACGTCCGATCGCGATCGCGGTCTTGCGGCCCATCAGCACCGGCTTGCCGAGCGTCAGCGCCTTGAAGCGCTTCAGATCGTCGGGAAGATGCCAGGGCATCGCGCCGTCGCGGCCGATGGCATGGTTGCGGTCCAGCGCGACGATCAGCGAGATGTCCATCGCGCCATTGTCGCCGCCGCGCCGCGCGCTGTCAGCCGCGAATGACCTTCGGCCTACGAGTGACCTTCGACACGTCTTGCCGCCTCGCGCCGGCCGCATAGTCGGCGCCACCGCGCTACCGGGAATCGGACGATGACGACGACCCTGCTCCTGCTGCTCCTCAACGCAACGCCCGCCGCCACGGGGCCGACCGCGCTGCCGGCGAAGTTCGAGGCCGACCTCGTCCGCGTGACGCCCGAGACGCGCGACGGCAAGACGATCACGTTCTACACCGACTCGGGCGGCGGTCTCTTCCTGACCGACGCGGCGGTGAAACGGCTCGGCCTCCGGACCGAAGCGCAGAAAGGCCAGGGCGACCAGCCCGCGATGGACGTCGTGCACCTGCCCGCATTCAAGCCGGGTGCCGCGATTCCGCCGCCGCTCGCGAACGACGGGCGGATCGGCGTGATGCCGGCCGCGATGGCCGCGAAGAACGGCTTCACCGAGGATGGCATGCTGGGCGAGGCGTGGTTCGGCGGACGCGTATGGACCTGGGATTATCCCGCGCGCCGCCTCGTGCTCGAAGGCAGCGGCTGGAAACCCGATGCCGCGGCGACGCGCGTGCCGATCGGTCTTCGCAAGGGCGAGACGAACTTTCCGCGCATTTCCATCCGCATCGACGGCGAAACGTTCGACGTGCTGCTCGACACCGGCGCGATGACGACGCTGAAGCCCGAAGCGCTTGCCAAGCTCGGCGACCAGGGCCCCGCCCGCCGCGCGACCAGCATGATCGTCGACAGCCGCTTCAACGCGTGGCGCAGCAGGCATCCGGACGGGCGCGTGATCGAAGGCGCGCAGGGAAAGTCCAATGCCGCGATGATCGAAGTGCC
>CALFNI010000205.1 GCA_937902695.1 uncultured Rhodanobacteraceae bacterium | reverse complement strand
TCGAACCACGCTTGCCCTCACCCCCGCTCTCTCCCGCAGGGGGAACTGCGGCGTCATCCGGTGCGTCGGGCGCGACGCTCATTCGCGCGCGTGGCGCTGGCGCCAGTATTCGCCGAGCACGACGGCGACGCTCGCGGCAACGTTGAGGCTCTCGATCGCGCCGCTGCCCGGAATCGTGATGCGGCAATCCGCGGATTCGATCAGCGCGCTGCTCATGCCCTCGCCTTCGGCGCCGAACGCGAGGACCAGCCGCGGCGGCAGCACCGCGTCGTAGAGCGGCTCGCCGTCGCGCGGCACGGTCGCGGCGAGCACGAAGCCGTTCGAGCGGAGCGCATCGCGCGCGTGCGAATCCGCGCGCGCGATCGGCACGACTTCGGCCGCGCCTTCGGCGATGCGCGCGGCGGCGCCCGAAAGGTCCAGCGAGGACTGTCCGGGCACGACGACGCCGCCGACGCCGAAGTGCGCGGCGCTCCGCAGCAGCGCGCCGAGGTTGTGCGGATTGCCGACGCCGTCGAGCCAGAGCAGCAGCGACGCATGCGGCGCCGGCGGCTGTCCGGCGAGCAGATCGCCGAGCGCGAGCGGCGCCGCGCGCAGCACTTCGAAGCAGACGCCTTCGTGATGACGCGAGCTCGTGAGCTTGTCGAGATCGCCCTCTTCGACGACGCGGTAGCCGAGCCGGTGCTTGACGCACCATGCGAGCACCGGCTTCAGCGCGGGAATGCGCGCTTCGGTGAGATAGACCTTGCGCAATGCGTCGGGACGTTTCGCGAATGCGGCGAGGCACGCGTTGAGGCCATAGAGACGGATCTCGCGCGGTGCTTCGCCGGCGTCGCGCGCTCCCGGCGCATCGCGCGGCGAGCGCTCGATGTATGCCGCGGCGCGTTCGTTGTCGGTGCGTGCGCGCGGAGCGGACCCGGTTTCGTGCCTTGCGCGCGGCGCGCGTTCGCGCTCGCCGCCAGCATCCGGCGCGCGCGCGCGCGACCACGGCGATTCGCGCTCGCTGGACGCGTCGGAGGGTCGGCTCGGCTTTCGCATGCGCGCATGCTACACGACGCGCGCACGCGGACCGTGACGGCTCAGTGGTCGGCGACGATCGCCGGCGCAGCGCGGCTCTTGACCGGCTTCAGCAGGAGGAGCAGCGGAATCGCGGCGGCGGTCATGACCATCATCAGCCAGAAGTCGTTGAGGAACGCGATGCCCGACGCCTGGCGCGTGACTTCGGCGTTGAGCATCGCGAGCCCGCGCCCCGCGTTCTGCCCGATCATCTGCTCCAGCTGCTGCGCATTCTCTCCGTACGGCGTCAGGCGCGAGGCGATCTCGGCGTGATTGATCTGCGTGTTGCGCGAGAGCAGCGTCATGACGATGGAAATGCCGACGCTCGAGCCGATGTTGCGCATCAGGCTGAAGATGCCGGCGGCTTCGGTACGCTGCGCCATCGGCAGCGTCGAATACGCGACGGTCGAGATCGGCACGAACACGAGGCCGAGGCCGAGGCCCTGGATCACGCCGCTCGTGATGATCAGCTTCTCGGGCACGTCGAGGCTGAAGTGCATCATCTGCCAGAGCGAGTAGCAGGTCAGCGTCATGCCGATCGCGGCGAGCACGCGCGCATCGGCGCCGCGTGCCATGAGGCGCCCGACCAGCATCATCGCGATCAGCGTGCCGATGCCGCGCGGCGCGAGCAGGACGCCGGTCGTGACGACCGGATAATTCATGACGTTCTGCAGGAACGGCGGCAGCAGCGCCATGGTGGCGAACAGAACCACGCCGAGCACGAAGATGAAGACGTTGCTGGCGAGGAAGTTGCGATCCCTGAAGAGGCCGAGATCGAGGAACGAGCGCTCGCGCGTCTTCCAGTGCACGGCGTAGAGATAGAAGCCGAGGAACGCGAGCGCGGCTTCGATCTGGATTTCCGTCGAGCCCCACCAGTCTTTCTGTTGGCCGCGATCGAGGCAGAGCTGCAGCGCGCCGATGCCCATCGCGAGGAACGCGAAGCCGCGCCAGTCGAAACGCGACGATCGCGTCTCGTCGGTCGGCAGGCTCGCCGCGACGCCGAGCAGCGCCAGCGCGCCGACCGGAACGTTGATCAGGAACACCCAGTTCCACGAGTAGTTG
>CALFNI010000204.1 GCA_937902695.1 uncultured Rhodanobacteraceae bacterium | reverse complement strand
AGGCAGCGCGCGATGATGAACGCGTAGAGCGTTAGCAGCAGCAGCACGCCGGCGAGACCCCATTCCTCGGCGAACACCGAAAAGATGAAGTCGGTCGTGTGCTCGGGCAGGAACTCGAGCCGCGACTGCGTGCCGTGATGCCAGCCCTTGCCCCAGAGTCCGCCCGAGCCGACGGCGATCTGCGACTGGATGATGTGCCAGCCGTTGCCGAGCGGATCGGCTTCGGGATCGAGCAGCGTCAGCACGCGATTCTTCTGGTAGTCGTGCAGGAAATGCCACCCGACCGGCACCGCAGCCGCCGCCGCACCGAGCAGCAACCCGATCCGCCACCAGGCGAGCCCCGACAGGAACACGCCGAAGGCGCCGCTCGCGGCGATCAGGAGCGCCGTGCCGAGGTCGGGCTGCTCGGCGATGAGGCCGACCGGGATCACGATCAGCAAACCGACGGCAGCGAGCGTGATCCAGCCGGGCGGCAGCGGCCGTCCGTTGAGATACCACGCGACCATCATCGGCATCGTGAGCTTCAGGAGCTCGGACGGCTGGAAGCGCACGACGCCGAGATCAAGCCAGCGGTGCGCGCCGCGTCCTTCGCCAAGCAGCGCGACCGCGACGAGCAGCAGCACGCTGCCCACATAGAGCCACGGCGTCCAGTTGCGCAGCGTCAGCGGCGGCACGCGCGCGATCAGCAGCATCAGGAAGAGGCCCAGCACGAAGCGGAGCGCCTGCGCGATCACCGTGCCGCGATCGAGATCGCTCGCGCTGTAGAGCGTGACGAGCCCGACCGCCATCAGGGCGAGGAGGCCCGAGAGCAGCGGCACGTCGAAGCGCGGCTTCTTGATCGCCGCGGCGAGGCGGTAGCGAACCTGCGCGATCAGGTCTTCGAGCATCAGCGCGCTTCCGCGGACGGCGCGGCGGCGACCGTCGCATCGTTGCCGCGCCGCGCCTCGCGCTCCTCGTCGCCTGGCAACCACGCATCGAGGATCTTGCGCGCGATCGGCGCCGCGTCGTGCGCGCCGCTGCGGCCCGCTTCGAGCGCGACCGCGATCGCGATGCGCGCGTCGTCGGCCGGCGCGAACGCCTCGAACAGCACGCGATGACGTTCGATGGGGCTGTCGTTGATGCTCGTCCATTCCTCGGTCGTGCGTGAAAACCGCTCGGCCGTGCCGGTCTTGCCGGCGATCTGGTACGGGAAGTTCTCGTTGATGCCGCGCCCGGTGCCGCTGTTGACGACTTCGACCATGCCCTTCTGCACCCAGCCCCAGTCGGCCGGGTTCCTGATGATGTTCGCCTTCGCGGGCGGCGGCTCGATCATTTCGCGCCTGGAATCGATGCCGGACTGCACGGCGCGGAGGAGATGCAGCGGATGCGGAGTGCCTTTCGCCGCGATGATCCCGACGGCCTGCGCGAGTTGCAGCGGCGTCACCACCCAGTAGCCTTGTCCGATGCCGGCGATGACGGTTTCGCCCGGATAGAACGGCTGGTTGAAGCGCGCGCGCTTCCATTCCTCCGACGGCAGCACGCCGGCGCTCTCGCCGATGAGGTCGATGCCGGTCGGCTTGCCGAAGCCGAGCTTCGCCATGAACGTCGACAGCCGGTTGATGCCCATGTCGTACGCAAGCGAATAGAAATACGTGTTGACCGATTGCGCGATCGCCTGCACGAGATCGACGCGGCCATGGCCGCCGCGCTTGTCGTCGCGATACCCGCGCGACTGGCCCGGAATGAAGAACTCGCCGACCGAGAGCACGGTGTCTTCGGGCTTGCGGAGGCCGAGCTCGAGGCCGCCCAACGCCATGAACGGCTTGACCGTCGAGCCCGGTGTGTAGCCGCCGCGGAGCGCGCGATCGAGCAGCGGCTTGTCCGGATCGGCGAGCAGCGCCGTGTAGTCGGCGCTCGCGATGCCGTTGACGAACGCATTCGGATCGAAGCTCGGCACGCTGACCATCGCGAGAACCTCGCCGTTGCGCGGATCGATCACGATCGCGGCGCCGGCACGGCCTTCGAAAGCGGCTTCGGCGACTTCCTGCAGGTGCGCGTCGATCGTGAGGTAGATGTTCTCGCCGGGTTTCGGATCGACGTGTCCGAGCGGCTGGCCGATCGGGCGATGGTCCGCGTTGACTTCGATCTTCTCGTAGCCCGGCTCGCCGTGCAGGCGGCTTTCGTAGAACTTCTCGATGCCGGTCTTGCCGACATGCGTCGTGCCGGCATACTCGCCCTTGTCCAGGCGCGTCAGGTCGTTCTCGTCGATGCGCCCGACGTAGCCGACGACGTGCGCGAACTCGTTGCCGAGCGGATAGGCGCGCGTCAGATACGGCACGACGTCGACGCCGGGAAATGCCCAGCGGTTGACCGCGAAGCGCGCGATCTCCTCCTCGGAGAGCTTGAGGCGCAGCGGAATGCCCTGGTACGAGCGCTTGCTCCGGCGCAGCGCGTTGAAACGCGCGACGTCGTCGTCGGTCAGCGGCACGACGTCGCGCAGCCGGTCGAGCATGGCCGCCATGTCCTTGACCTGCTCGGGAATCACCTCGAGCCGGAACGCGGCGACGTTGTCGGCGAGCAGCACGCCGTTGCGGTCGTAGATCAATCCGCGCCCCGGCGCGAGCGGACGCGTGACGATGCGATTCGAATCGGAGCGGAGCGCGAACTCGTCGTGCCGCGCGATCTGCAGGTGCGCGAAGCGGATGCCGATGCCGATCAGGCACGCGACGATGATCAAAAAGCCGGCGAGCGCGCGACCGCGGAACACGAGCGCCTCGTGGCGCGTGTCCTTGAGCGGCTTGAGCAGACTCGCCATCGTGCGATCCGGATCAGGAATCGCCGACGCGAAGGCGTCCGCGAAGATCGTCGAGCACGAGGAATACGAACGGCCAGAGGATCATGCCGACCAGCGGCGAGAGCCAGAACACCGCGGCGGGCATCGGATCGCCGGCGAAGCCGCGCACCATCATGACGACGATGCGATCGTTCAACAGCAGCGCGAGCACGGCGAGCGCCTGCTGCCACATCGGAAAGAAGCGGAGCCGCGCGCGAAAGCGCAGCACGATGAAGATCATGACGACGAGCCGGAGCGCCTGCTCGCCGAGGAGCTGCCCGGCAAGCAGGTCGCCTGCGAGCCCGACGAGGAATGCGAAGCCGAGGCCGACGCGCTCGGGCGTCTCGATCGCCCAGTAGACGAGCACGAGTCCCACCCAGTAGGGCTTCAGCGGCAGCAGCGTCTGCGGCAGCGGCATCAGCTGGAGCAGGAACGCGAACGCTATGCTGCCGGCGAAGAGCCAGGTGCGGGCGCGGCTGCGGTTCATGCGGGAGCGCCGATGCGGCGGCGAACCAGGCTTGCCCTCACCACTACCCTCTCCCGCAAGCGGGAGAGGGGGAAAAGCGTGCGGGAGCGGGGGA
>CALFNI010000203.1 GCA_937902695.1 uncultured Rhodanobacteraceae bacterium | reverse complement strand
GGGCTGATCGACGGCGCGGGCGACATACGGCGCGAATGGATCGACGGACGGCGCCGCGTCGGCGTCACGGCCGGCGCATCGGCGCCGGAAAGCCTCGTGCGCGAGGTGCTCGCGCGCCTGCGCGACTGGGGCGCGACGCAGGTGCGCGAGCTGGACGGCGAGCCCGAGGACGTCACGTTCGCGCTGCCGAAAGAGCTGCGTCTGCGCGTCGTCGCCTGAGGCGAGCCCGGCGGGCCTGCCGCTCGTCCGCGAAAACCTACCTAGTACGCAAACCCGGCTTGTCCCGCCCGCAGGCACCCTCTAGCGTGCACTCGTCTTCTACGCTCCAGACCAGGGGGAGCGATGTCAGCAGTGGATTCAGCGGGGATGCGGGCCGGGCGCCTTGGTTTCGGCGTCATCGAGCTCATGGTGGCGGTTGCGATCGTCGCGATCCTGACGGCGACGGCGCTGCCGAGTTTCCGCGAGATGGGCCGGCGCATGACCGTCACGAGCACGACGAACGATCTCGTCGGCGCGCTTGCGATGGCGCGCGCCGAAGCCGCCAAGCGCGGTGGCTGGGTTGCCGTGATCGGCCCCGGCTCGAACTGGAGCACCGGCTGGCACGTCGAGGCCGATGCCGCGACGCCGCCGAACTCGCCCAATCACGTGTTCGGCGACGCCACCGACGTCGAGATCACGCAGCACGCGGCGGTCGACAGCGGCTATTCGGTCAAGGTCAAGGTCACCAACGGCAACGGCGGCGACGCGCGCATCGTATTCGGCCCGGCCGGCAATCTCGTCGACGGAGCGGCCGGCACGGCAATCACCGCCGACATCAACATCTGCCGTCCCGACAACAATCCCGGCCAGTCGCGCTGGATCCGCGTCCAGTCTAGCGGCGAGATCGTCTCGCAGCGCGACACGGGCGCGTCGCCCGCGCCCGGCTGCTCGTGAGGTCGATCATGCGAATCATCGTCCGCCCGCGCGGTTTCACGATCCTCGAAGTGCTGATCGCGCTGCTCGTGTTCAGTCTCGGCCTGCTCGGCATGGCGGGCCTGCTCGTCATTTCCGTGAAGACCAATCACTCGGCGTACCTGCGCACGCAGGCGTCGTTCATGGCGCAGTCGATGGGCGATCGCATGCGCGCCAACGTCCCGCGCGTCTGGGCCGGCGACTACGACGGCACGTATACCGGCACGACCGGCGACGTCGATCCCTGTCCTTCGGGCACGCCGTGCACGCGCGAGAACGTCGCGACGCGCGACAAGGCGCAGTGGGAGACCCAGCTCGGCGATCAGCTCCCGAACGCATCGGCGACGATCGACTGCACGCCGGACCCCAGCGTCGACGTCAGCGCGGCCGAGCAGGCCAGCGGCGCGCCGTACACGGGCATTTGCCACATCGTCATGCAGTGGTCCGAGGCGACCCTCAGGCGCTCGCAGGACGGCGCGACGCCGGACCAGACGCCAGACACCGAAACGTTCGCGTGGGCGTTCGCGCCATGAAGAGGAACGACATGCAGAGGCGGCACGAAAACACGCGCGCGACATCCGCGAACGGCTTCACGCTGATCGAGCTCATGGTCGCGCTGACGCTCGGCCTGCTCCTCAGTTTCGGTATCGTCACGCTGTTCGGCGCGACGAGCAAGACCAACAAGGTGCAGGACTCCCTCGCGCGGCTGCAGGAGAACGGCCGCTACGCGATGACGCGCCTCAATGCCGATCTTCGCATGCTCGGCGGCCAGTACTGCAACAGCAAGAACAGCCAGGGCTGGATTGCGCACGCCGACAGCGGTCCGCAGTACCCCGGTACCGGCATCCGCGTCAACGCGACGGGCGTATCGAACCTGACGCCGTCGAAAGCGTTTCCGGACAGCGGCGGCACCGCCGGACTCGCGCCGACGGGCCATCCGCCCGGCACCGTCTATCCGCTGAGTCCCGTCTCGTTCCTGCGCGGCTACGAATGCGCGGCGGACGGATCGTGCAGCCCGGAGCCGCCGACTCCGGCGGGTCCGGACGGCATCCCCGCTTCGGGCACCAGCGCGGGCGATCGCGTGCCGTGGGGCGACGTGCTGACGATCCGCTACCAGCGCGGCAGCGGCTGGCCGTTCACGGTGGCCGGATCGGGTGCCACCGCAACGGTTACGCTCACTCCGACCATGGTCGGCAGCAACCAGGTCGACGACGTGGTCAACTTCGTCGCCGGCGATCATGCGCTGATCACCAGCTGCGGCGGCGGCACCATCTTCGAGACGAGCACGGGCGGCACGACGCTGACGCCGAACAACCTGTTGAACCCGGTCGCGTTTCAACCCAACGGCACGCCCGGGAGCTTCGATGCGCGCGTGTTCAACTTCGACCGCGACTTCATCACCGTCACCTACTACCTCCAGTACAAGGCCGATCCGAACCCCGACCAGCCCGGCCGGCTGATTCCGGTGCTGATGCGCAAGGTCAACGGCTCGGCGACGCCCGACGAGATCGTGCA
>CALFNI010000202.1 GCA_937902695.1 uncultured Rhodanobacteraceae bacterium | reverse complement strand
CTCCGGCGGCGAGCGCCAGCGCTGCGCCGTCCCGGGCCCGCTGGTCACGCGCCCCGCTTGCGTGCTCGGCGATGAGCCCACCGGCAATCTCGACGAGAAGAACGCCGCCGCGGTCTACGAGCTGATGCTGGAGCTCAATCGCGAGATCGGCACGGCGCTCGTGCTCGTGACGCACGATCCCAGGCTCGCCGCGCGAGCCGGCCGGACGCTCGAACTTTCAAACGGCACGCTGAACTGAGCTCGACAGACTCGCGAGACATTCATCGAACGAGAGATCGGCGCACGGATGCGCCGCATATGGCAACGGACTCGCCCGCGGCATCAGACGGCCCCTTCGCAATAACGCCGCCGCTCGCGCTAGCGGTTCTCGCCGGCGTGCTCGCGGTGCAGGCGCTGCCTTCGCTTCCGCCGGCCTGGTTCGACGCATTGCTCGCGCTCGTCGCCACGGGCGCGCTGCGCCGGCGACGCATGCGCCTCTTCGCCGTCGCGCTGCTCGGCTTCGCATGGTGCGCATGGCGCGCGCATGTCTCTCTCGACGCCCGCCTGCCCGAGGCGCTGGAAGGTCGCGACGTCGATCTCGTCGGCATCGTCGATGCGCTTCCCGTGGCGAAACCCGATGGCATCCGCGCGACGGTGCGCATCGAACTGGCCTCGCTCGACGGCGCGGACCTGCCGCTTCGCGGCGATGCCCGCATCGCTTGGTACGACGCCGATCCCGGCACGCTCGACGCCTGCAGCCGCTGGCAGCTTCGCGTCCGTCTGAAGCGTCCGCGCGGGCTCGTCAATCCCGGCGGCGTCGATGCGGAACAGGTCGCGCTCGAACGCAACATCGTGGCAACCGGCTACGTGCGTCCCGACGGAACCAATCGCCGCATCGGCGAAGTCGCGCGCTGCATCGACGGCCTGCGTGCGCGGCTCGCCGACGACATCGCGCATCGCATCGCCGATCCGCACGACGCGGCGCTCGTGCGCGCATTCGCCATCGGCGACACGCGCGGTCTCGACGACGACGACTGGGAGATCGCCCGCATCAACGGCATCCCGCACCTGATCGCGATTTCCGGATTCCATGTCGGCGTCGCGGCAGGTCTCGGTGCGCTGCTCGTGCGGGTCGCCGGCTGGCTGTTCCCGCGCATCGGCCGGCGCGTTCCGATCGCGGTCATCGCCGTTCCGGCTGCGCTCGCGACCGGCGTCTTCTACGGCGTGATCGCCGGCGGCAGCCTGCCGACGGTACGCACGCTGCTGATGATCGCGATCGTCGCGCTGGCGCGGGCCGGGCGGCGCGCCGGCGGCGGTGCGCAGGCGCTCTCGCTCGCCGTCGTGACGATACTCCTCGTCGATCCGCTCGCGGTGCTGTCGCCGGGCTTCTGGCTCTCGTTCATCGGCGTCGCGTTTCTGATGCTGTGCCTGACGCGCGGCCGAGGTGCGCTCGGCTTCCTGCGCGAGCTGACGCTGGGTCAGCTCGTGATGTCGCTCGCGCTCGTGCCGTTGACGGTGTGGTTCTTCGGCGAGGCGTCGCTCGTCGGCGCGCTGTCGAACGTCGTCGCGGTGCCGTTCGTGAGCTTCGTGATCGTGCCGCTCTGTCTCGCCGCGCTGCTGGCCCTGCTGATCGTGCCGGTGCTGGCCACGCCGCTGCTGCATGCGGCCGCGTTCTGCGCGCACGCGCAGTGGACGCTGCTCGAACACATCGCCGCTTGGCCCGGCGCCCACGTCTATCTGCCCGAATCCGGTGTCGCCGCGCTCGTGCTGGCGATGCTGGGCGCGCTCTGGATGCTCGCGCCGCGCGGGACGCCGGCGCGAGCGCTCGGCGCCCTCCTGTTCCTGCCTCTGCTCGCGCCGTCGCGCGAGCCGATCGGACAAGGCGCATTCGAGGCCGTCTTCATCGACGTCGGGCAGGGCCTCTCGATCCTCGTGCGCACGCGCGAGCACGCGCTCCTCTACGACGCGGGCGCGCGTTATCCGTCCGAGTTCGATCTCGGCAAGGCCGCCGTGCTTCCGGCGTTGCATGCGCTCGGCGTGACGCAGCTCGACAGGCTCCTCGTCAGCCACGGCGACAACGATCACGCCGGCGGCGCCCCGGCCGTCGCACGCGAGTTTCCGGATGCCGATCGTATCGGCGGCGAGCCGTATCGCGGCGCGCTCGCGCTGCGTCAGTGCCTCGCCGGCGACGCGTGGGACTGGGACGGCGTGCGCTTTCGCGTGATTTCGCCCGCCGCCGAGACGCTCGGCGCACCGGCGCCGCGCGGCAACAACGACCGCTCCTGCGTCCTGCTCGTCGAAGGCGCGGGCAGCCGGCTGCTGTTGCCGGGCGACGTCTCGGCGCGCATGGAGCCGACCATCGCCCGCGCGTTGCCGCTCGATGCGATGCCGCTCGTGCTCGCGGTCGCGCACCACGGCAGCCGCACATCGTCGAGCGATGCGTTCATCGAGGCAGCGCGTCCGGCGCTCGCGATCGTGTCCGCCGGATGGCACAGCCGCTACGGCCATCCGCATCCGGAAACGGTCGCGCGCTTCGGCGCCGCCGGCGTTCCGCTCCTCGACACGGCCGGCCTCGGAGCGCTCACCCTCGCGTTTCCGGCGACCGGAAAACCGCGCGTAACCGCCGAAAGGACGCGCCGCCGACGCTACTGGCGCGAACGGTCCGACCCGCCGTGTTGTCCATTGGGCAGCCCGTCGCAGAGTGGCGCCGCGCCACGCTGCTATGATTCGCGTCCGTCGGGACCCTGCGACGACGCGTAGACGAAGGTGGAACCGTGCTCGAAATCCTGATGGCCGGCGGCTGGGCGATGCTGCCGATCCTCATTTGCTCGGCGGTCGCGCTCGCGATCATCCTCGAACGATTCTGGTCGCTGCGGCGCTCGGCGGTCATTCCGCCCGGGCTCGGCGACGAGGTGCGCGAATGGGCGCGCACGCGCAAGATCGATCCCGAGCATCTGCAGGTGCTGAGCACCAACTCGCCGCTCGGCGAGCTGCTCGCGGCGGCGCTCTCGGTGCGCAACCGGCCGCGCGAAATCATCAAGGAGCGCGTGGAGGATACCGGCCGCCATGTCGTGCACCGGCTCGAGCGGTTCCTGAATACGCTCGGCACGATCGCGCTGATCGGACCCCTGCTCGGTCTACTCGGCACGGTCTTCGGCCTCATCAAGATGTTTTTCGCGGTCATGATCTCCGGCGTCGGCGATCCGATGAAGATGGCCGGCGGCATCGGCGAAGCGCTGGTCTGCACCGCCGCGGGTCTCTGCGTCGCGATTCCGGCGTACGTGCTCCATCGGTATTTCCGCGGCCGCGTCGCCGACCTCGTCGTCGAGATGGAGCGGCAGGTGTTCTTGCTCACCGACGAGCTGACCGCGCTGGGCGAGCCGTCCGCCGCGGCGCAGATGCGCGTCGCGCCGCCAGCGGCACGCGCGGCGGGCTGAGCGGATGCGCATCGCCTCGGGACGCCGCGACGACGATTTCGAGATCAACGTGATCTCGCTGATCGACGTCATGCTGACGCTCCTCATGTTCTTCGTGCTGACGACGACGTTCGTGCAGCACGCGCAGATGAAGGTGACGCTGCCGACTGCCGCGTCGGCCGACGAGGCCGAGCAGCGCGAGGCGCTGACGATCGTCATCGATCGCGATGGGCGCTACTTCATCGACAACAACGAAGTGCTGAACCCGGGCCTCGACACGCTGAGCGAAGCGATCCGGCGCGTCGCCGGCGACGATCGCGAGCGCCCGGTGAGCCTACGCGCGGACGCGATGACGCCGCACCAGGCCGTCGTCACCGCGATGGACGCACTCGGCCGGCTCGGCTTCACGCGCCTTTCGATCGCGACGACGCCGCCGGCGAAAGCCCGTCCGTGACGCCGGCGGAGCCGACCCGGGCGTCGTTTCTCGCGACCTACAAACGGTTGCTGGGCTACCTGCGCCCGCATCGCTGGATTGCGGCGATGGCCGTCACCGGCATGGTGTTCGATGCGACGTGCACGTCGGTGTTCATGCACCTCATCAAGCCGATGTTGAACGATCTCTTCATCAAGCAGGATCCGAAGACGATCCTGTGGCTGCCGCTCGCGATCGTGCTGCTGTTCCTGATCCGCGGCAGCGCGACGTACGCCACTGACTTCGGCATGGCGCAGATCGGGCGTGGCGTCGTGCAGGCCCTGCGCAGCCAGGTGTTCGCGCGGTACCTGCGCCTGCCGGCCGCCTATTTCGATCGCGAGCCGTCGGGCCAGCAGATCTCGCGGCTCGTGTTCACCGTCGAGCAGGTCGCGAACGCGAGCACCGATGCGCTGAAGACGCTGATCCTGCACTCGCTGACGGTGATCGGGCTCACGCTGAACATGCTGCTGACCAGCGTGCGGCTGACGCTCGCGCTCTTCGTGCTCGCACCGGTGGTCGCCGCGATCGTGTTCTTCGTCGGCCGCCGCTACCGTCGCATCAGCCATCGCATCCAGCGCTCGATGGGCTCGGTGGCCGGCATCGTCGACGAGGTCGTCTCGGGCCATCGCGAAGTCAAGGTATACGGCGGGCAGAATTACGAAGGCCAGCGTTTCGACAAGGTCGCCGACGAAAACCGGCGGCTCAACCTCAAGGTTTCGTCGACCAACGCGCTGTCCACCTCGCTCGTGCAACTGGTCGCCGCATGCTCGCTCGCGACCGTGATCTTCGTGGCGACGCGGCCGGGCATGATCCACAGCATGGATCCGGGCTCGTTCATGTCGGTGATCACGTCGATGATGGTCATGCTGACATCGCTCAAGCAGCTGACCACCGTGCAGGCCGGCATGCAGCGCGGCATCGCCGCCGCGCAGGACCTGTTCGGCATCGTCGATATGCCGGGCGAACGCAACACCGGAAGCCTGCGCGTCGAACGCTGCCGCGGCGAGATCGAGCTGCGCGGCATCGAGCTGCACTATCCGGGTCAGATGCGGCCCGCGCTGAACGGCATCGACCTGGTCTGTCCCGCCGGCACGGTGACCGCGCTGGTCGGGCCGTCGGGCGGCGGCAAGTCGAGCCTCGTCAGCATGATCCCGCGTTTCTACGAGCCGAGCGGCGGCGAGATCCTGCTCGACGGCCAGCCGCTCGACGGTTACAGCATCGACAACCTGCGCGATCAGATCGCATGGGTCGGCCAGAAGGTCGTGCTGTTCAACGACACGGTCGCGCGCAACATCGCCTACGGCGCGCTCGCCGGCGCGTCGCGCCAGGCCATCGAGGACGCCGCGCGCGCCGCGAATGCGATGGAGTTCATCGAGCGCATGCCGCAGGGCCTCGACAGCCAGGTCGGCGAGGGCGGCGCGCTGCTCTCGGGCGGGCAGCGCCAGCGCATCGCGATCGCGCGTGCGCTGCTGAAGAACGCGCCGATACTGATCCTCGACGAGGCGACGAGCGCGCTCGATTCGCAGTCCGAGCGGCTGATCCAGAACGCGCTCGGCCGGCTCATGCAGGACCGCACGGTCGTCGTCATCGCGCACCGGCTGTCGACGATCGAGCACGCCGATCAGATCGTCGTGCTCGACAACGGCCGCGTCGTCGAGCGCGGCACGCATGCCGCGCTCCTGGCCCGCGGCGGAAAATATTCGGCGCTGCACAGGATGCAATTCCGCGAGGACGCCGCTCCGGTCGCAACGGCTCCGGTCTGAGCGCCATGAGCCTCTCCGCGCGGCTGCAGCGCATCTGGTACGACGGAGCGTCGACGCCGTTCTGGCTCGCCGCACTCGTGCCCGTATACCGCGCGCTGCGCCGGCTAGACCTTTCGATGTACCGGATCGGCCTGCGACGAAGCCTGCGCGTCGCCGCGCCGGTCGTCGTCGTCGGCAATCTCACCGTCGGCGGCAGCGGCAAGACGCCGCTGGTGATCGCGCTGGTGGATGCTTTGCGCGCGCGCGGATTCAAGCCCGCGATCGTCAGCCGCGGCTACGGCGGCACGCAACGCGCGGCCGTC
>CALFNI010000201.1 GCA_937902695.1 uncultured Rhodanobacteraceae bacterium | reverse complement strand
CGGCGAGAGATTTTCGCGCTGTATGTTCTCGATCAGCGCCATCGCGACGACGGCCTGATCCGGCACGATCTTGACCAGCGCCGGAATCCCCGCGAGGCCCGCCTTCTGTGCCGCGCGCCAGCGTCGCTCGCCGGCGATGAGCTCGTAGCGATCCTTCGCGATCTCGCGCACGACGATGGGCTGGATCACGCCCTGCGCCCTGATCGATGCGGCGAGATCGTCGAGCCGCTCCGGATCCATCGCGTGGCGCGGCTGGTACCGGCCCGGCTGGATCGACTGGATGACGAGCGTGCGCAGCTCGCCTTCGCCGTCGGATGACGACACCGATTCCGCGTCGCCGCCGAGCAGGGCATCGAGGCCTCGTCCGAGTCCGCGCTTCTTCGCCGCCATGGAATTACGTGTCCTTCGTCATCAGTGCGGCGCCGGGCTCGCCGGCGCCGGTGCGCGCTCGCGGCGCAGCATCTCGCCGGCGAGGCCAAGATACGCGATCGCGCCGCGCGATTCGCGATCGTAGAGATTGATCGGCTTGCCGTGGCTCGGCGCCTCGGCGAGACGGATGTTGCGCGGAATGATCGAGCGCAGCACTTTCTCGCCGAAATGCTTGGTGAGCTGCGATGAGACTTCGTTGCCGAGGTTGTTCCGCACGTCGTACATCGTGCGCAGCAGGCCTTCGACTTCGAGCTTCGGATTGAGTCGCTGGCGCACGGCCTTGATCGTGTCGAGCAGGCTCGACAGGCCTTCGAGCGCGAAGTATTCGCACTGCACCGGAATCAGCACGCCGTGCGCGGCCGTCAGCGCGTTGATCGTGAGCAGGTGCAGCGTCGGCGGGCAATCGATCAGGATCGTGTGATAGCGGTCGCCGAGCTTCGCGAGCTGCTCTTTCAGCCGCGACTCGCGCGCGAGCGCATCCATCAGCTTCAGCTCGGCCGCCGTGAGGTCGAGGCTGCCCGGCAGGAGATCGAAGCCGCCTTCGGTCGCGACGATCGCGCGCTCGATCGGCGCCTCTTCGAGCAGCACGTCGCAGCCGTTCGGCTTCGCGGCGCGCTTGTCGATGCCGGACGCCATCGTCGCGTTGCCCTGCGCATCGAGGTCGACGAGCAGGATGCGGCGCTTGGTCTCGGCGAGCGCGGCGGCGAGATTGACCGCCGTCGTCGTCTTGCAGACGCAGCCCTTCTGGTTGGCGATGGCGATGATGCGCGTCATGCGTGCTGCAGCCGACTCCAAAAATTCCGGCGATGCCGGGGGTGCGATTCTAGCCGTCGAACCCAATCCCCGTCGTCCCCGCGAAAGCGGAACCGAGCGCCTTCGGCGACTGGCGCGGAGGCGCTAGCTTCCCGCGTTCGCGGGAGCGACGGAACTCGCGCTCCGCTTGAGGATCACGAGGTGGCGCTCGGCATCGAGGCCCGGCACGTTCAGCGTGACGACCTTCTCGACGCGGAACTCGCGCGGCACCGCGTCGAGCTCGTCCTCCGGCGCGCGGCCCTTCATCGCGAGCCAGACGCCGTCCGGCGCGAGCAGGTGCCCGCCCCAGCCGAGCATCTCGCCGAGGCTCGCGAACGCGCGCGCGGTGATGCAATCGAACGTGCCGGCGACGTCCTCGACGCGGCTTTCGGCGACGCGCACGTGCCTCAGCCCGAGCCGGCGCACGGCCTCGCGCAGGAACCGGGCCTTCTTGCCGTTCGAATCCACCAGCAGCGTTTCGCGCGCGGGCGCCGCGATCGCGAGCGGAATGCCGGGCAATCCGGCGCCGCTGCCGAGATCGGCGAGCGTCGCGCCAGACACGTACGGCAGGATCGCGAGCGAATCGATCAGGTGCCGCGTCACCATTTCGGCCGGATCGCGCACGGCGGTCAGGTTGTACGCCGCGTTCCAGCGTTCGAGCAGGTCGACATAGTCGAGCAGGCGTTCGATCGCCGCGTCGTCGAGCGCGATGCCGAGCGCGGCAAGGCCGGCATCGAGGCGTTTGCGCAGCGGATCGCGAGCGGCCACGGAGAAAACCTGCGTTTTGCGCAACGCGCGATGCCGCGCGCGCGGCAGTATCGGGCCGTCGCGGCCCGATGTCACGGCATCGCGACGCTCAGTTCGACGCGCTGAGATCGACCCGCGTCACCAGCAGGCCGCGCTCGCGGATATCCGAGTTGAGCGACTGCTTGAGCCATTGGCGACGGCCGTCGGACGACTCCGGCAGCGAGGCATCGGCGAACAGCGAGCGCGTGCGGTCCTGAAGAAGGCCGTCGATGCCGTCGATGACGCGATCGGCGCGGGCCGGATCCAGTACCTGGAAGTACACGATGCCGCGGTAGCGCTGGTCGGCCGCGATGAGCCCGTCGACCGGCACGTTCGAGCCGGTCAGGCTGATCTTGTGCGCGACCCGCTCGACGAGCGGCATCATGAAATGCATGCCGGCGTGCATCACGCGCGTGTGTCCGCCCACGCGGCGCAGCGTGTACACCTGGCCCTCGGGAATCCGTCGGATCGACGAGAAAGCGAGTACGGCTATGGCGACGAGCGCCATCATGATCATCGGGGACAGCATTTTCTTATCTCTCTACAACGACTTACCGCACATACTTAAAATCGGACTTCAATGTAAGCACAGACCCCGGCGAATAACAAGCACTTAACATTGTCGCTCCGGCCTACCCACCCTCTGCTGAACAGCCCGCTGGCCAGAACATCAGCAGATCAGGCTGGAGGTAGCAAAAAAGGTGCCCTTGAGCCCGCCAAAGTTCCTCCAGCAGCCCATAAAACGCGGAATTGGGACCGATTCGGCACTTCGTGGAGGTCGGAAGGCGCCCGGAGGCGCGTTTTCGCCCGTTCGCGCAGCGGGTTTGCAGCCGGGAAGCGCGACTCGCGCACGCTTTGGAAGGCGCTCGGATCCCTGTTCTGTCAACAACTGACCGGGACGGGGCCGTTGCGACGCGAAAGCGCGGGGAGGCCGCCGATGGCCTCCCCGCATGCGTCCTCAGTTGCCGTCGAAGCCGTCGGCGAAGATGCGATCGATCCCGTCGGTCGGCACGACGATCAGGCGGCTCGCGCTCGCCGCGAGGTGCTGTCCGTTGCCGGCATAGCTCACGTCGAGCTGATACGCGCCGGGATTCGGAATCGTCACGCTGCAGCGCGCGACGCCGTTCGCGCCGACGATCGCATCGCACGAGACGTTGGCCGCGCCGACCGCGAAGTGCAGGCTGCCGCCGACGATGGCGACAGGCGGATCGACCGACACGTCCACCAGCACCGCCGCCAGCGCGACCGGCTGTCCGGCCGTCGCCGTGGTCGCGCCCGTGATGTCGACGAGGCTCGCGTGCGGTCCCGCGCTCCAGGTGACCCGCGCGACGTTCGACGTCAGCGTCGTGGCGCCGACGGTCGCGGTCGCGGTGATCACGTCGTCGCCGTCGCGAAGCCCCTGGTAGGTGAACGTCGCGCTGCCGTCGTTGCCGCTGCGCTCGAGATGCGTCTGCGCGTTGGCGCCGCGCACGCCGAAATAGACCGCCGTGCCGGACGGTGCCGCGATATTGCGGAATGTCGCAGTCAGCGCGACGGTGCCGCCCTGCGTCGGATTCGGCGACGTGCTCGCCGGGGTCAGCGCGAGCGCGGGCGATGGGTTCGTCGTCGCGAAATCGCACACGCCGTCCGTCGGCGCGAGCCGGTAGATCGCGTCGCCCGAGCTCGGGTACATGCAGCCGTCGGTGCCGATCGTGCCGGCGCCGATGTTGCTCGCGAGCGGCGAGCGCTGCGTGGTGTCGGCGAGGTCGACCGTTTCGAGCGACAGATTGTCGAGCACGATCAGCGTCGCTGCCGAGCCATCCGGGTTCGCGGCGCCGACCTTCACCCAGTAGTTCGCGGTCACGCCCGCGACCGGCGCGATGATCGGCGGCATCGGCTGATTGGTGCCCGAGATGCCGTACACCGGCGCGAACGGATTGAGGTAGTAGCCGACGACGACGTAGATCGTGCCGTCCGGCGCGATCGAGAGCTCGCCGTTCGGCGTCGCCGGCATCGTCGCATAGACGGAAACGGTCGGCGTTGCGCTGGACGGATTGCTGACGCGGAAGATCGACGGATTGTCCGAGCCTGCGCCGGTGCAGGCGTCGTCGAAGAAGAGATCGCCGCTCAGCGGATCGGTCGCGAGCCCCTGCGGACAGGTCAGGTTCGCCGCCAGCACGCGAAGTTGCGCACCGGTTTCCGGATCGATCTCCACCAGATCGCCGGTGGTGAAGTCGCCCGTGGTTGCCGAGTGCGTCGCGTAGAGGCGTCCGTCGCGGCCGAACACCGGCTGGCTCAGCGTCGGGCCGAGCGTCGAAAGCGGCGCCGTCGCCGCGCCGCCGTCGGGGCCGAACTTGTAGAGCGCGCCGGTCCGGAAGTACGCGACATAGCCGTTGCCGTTCGCATCGAACGCGACGGCGGACGCGCCGGCGCAGCCGAAGTTGAAGTTGCCGAGAAGAACTGCACCGACGCGAAGCCGTTGATGAATGACGTGAACTCGTAACCATCCGCGGCGGTCGGCGGCGTCGCACACGAGCCTGCGGCGGAGCCCGCAAACGTGACGATCGCGGAGCCCGGCACCGGAAGGTTGCCGTCGGTGACGTCGGTCGCCGTGTAGGTGACGGTTTCCTCGAAGCGATCGGTCGCGGTGAACGCGATCTCGCCGTTCGCGTCGGTCACCGGCGGATCGGGGCTGGTGATCACCGAGCGCCCTTCGGCCTGCGCCAGCGAGACGACCTTGCCCGGCGTCGGGTGATTCAGCGCATCGTGCAGCGTGATGGTGATCGTCGTCGTGCTGACGCCGTCGGCGGCGACCGTGGTCGGGAACGCCATGATGCCCGCGGCGGCGGCCGACGGCACCGCGAACTTCACGGCGGCCGTCTCGGCGAGCGTGACGTTGTCGGTCGTGTCCTTCGCGGTCACGGTGAATTGCTCGGGCGTCGCATCGGTGATCGTGAACACGGCCGAGCCGTTCAGCGGCGACGTCGCTGCGCTCGGCGGCGAGATCACGCTGCTGCCGCCGCTCGGCGTGAGACTGACGTTCTTGCCGCCGACGAGATTGCCGCCGGCATCGCGAAGCGTCACGACGATGCTCGCGCTGGACGTGCTGTCGGCCGGAATTCCGGAGAATCCCGGCGAGGAGACCAGCTGCGGCGTCATGTAGACGGTGACGTCCGACGTGCTCGCGCTGACCGCGCCCGCCGTCAGCGAGGCGAGCGCGAGATACGCGCGGCCGAAATCGGCCGAACCGAGGCCAACGTGCGCGAAGTCGCTGCCCATCGACGCGGCGTTGTGGAACGCCGGCGTACTGGCGAGCGGGTAGAGCGCCTGGTTCGCGTCGCCGAGATCTTCGCCGAGCACCTGCACGAGCCGCGCGTGCAGCGCGGCCCAGAGCGGCGCGGCGAAGCTCGTTCCGCCGTAAAGAAGGCCATTCGGGCAACCGCCGTGGCTGGCCTGGCAGATCATGAGGCCGGCCGTCGCGGGATCCGCATTGATCGCGACATCGGGAACGGAGCGGAACGACGACGTCGTGAAGCCGTCCTGGAACGCCGGCCGCGGAAAGAACCGACTGACGCCGTAGCCGCCCTGGCCGCCGGGCGGGCTCGCCGCAGCCGAGTTCCACCACGTTTCGCCGGCGTAGATGTTGCCGGCCGCCGTGTTCGCCGAGGTGCCGCCGACGGCCGTGCCGTGCGGCGCGTCCGCCGGCACGCCGATCGTGTTCGCGGCCCCGTCAAGGCACGTGCTGCCGCTGTCGCCGCTGCCGTTGAACACGCTGATGCCGGACGCGGCCGCCGTCTGCAGGATCGAATCGATGCTCTCTACGTCGGCGAGCGTCGTCTGGTCCTCGCAGTAAGCCCAGCTGTTGCTGATGACGCTGACGCCGTTGCCGATCATCGCGTTGAACATCGCCTGGAAGCTCGTCGCGCCGCTGAACGGCGCGTCGT
>CALFNI010000200.1 GCA_937902695.1 uncultured Rhodanobacteraceae bacterium | reverse complement strand
CCCAGACGTGTCGTTTTGCTTACGGAATGTAACAAAAACCCTGACAAATCAGGCCTTTCGGCGCGTTCACCGAAAGCCGCCTGAAAGATGCGCGCCGTAGTCTGTAACCCGCGGTCCGCACGAGGACTCCCCAGCCTCACTCCCCAAGAGGGACCGCGATTCCCCGGCCCGCCTTTCCCCAGGCGGGCCGTTTACTTTTGCTCTTGCGATTCGTCCGGAATCGCATCGACCTTTCACCTCGGCTCACGCTTCCGCGGATCGGCTTCGGCTGGTCCAGATGCGGCCATCCATGGCCGCGGATTTCCTGTGAAGCACAAAGCGCGGCTTCGGACGGCGGTTGCTTGTCCCCGCTCCCGCGTGCGGGAGAGGGCTAGGGTGAGGGCAATCTCGCAACGACGCCCCGTCAGCGCGGCGGCAATACACGCCGCGCCGGCACATGCCACCGCGCCAGCGCCTCGCGCGTCCGCTTGCGTCCAAGCTCGATCAGCTCGTCCGCGCGGTGAAACTCGTAGAACGCACAGGCGTTGCGCGGAATGGTGATCAGCAGGTCCGGCGGCTCGGCCGCGAGCTTCAGCCGCGTGATCGTTTCCTGCACGGTATCGAGCGATCGCGCGAACAGCTCGAACGCGCCCGGCTCGGCCGCCGCCGCGGTCCGCTCGCGCTTTTCCATCATCGATTCCATGAACTCGGCGATGCGCTGCCGGTAGGTCGCGCGCTGCACGTCCAGCGGTGCCGGCTTGGGCCCGTCGGGAAGCATCTCCGGCGATGCCTGGCCGGCGGCGCCGCGATCGCCGCTTTGGGCCTGGCCGGTGCCCTCGAGCGGCTCGGCGGGCGCGTTGATGTCGACCGCGATCGTCGCGTCGGTCACGTCGCGCAGCGTCGGCGATACCGGCAATGGATTCAGCAGGCCGCCGTCGACGAGCAGGCGACCTTCGTGGTGATACGGCCGGAAAATCGTCGGAATCGCGATCGATGCGCGGATCGCGTCGAACAGCGGCCCGCGCGAGAACCAGACTTCGCGCTGCACGTCGAGATCGACGGCGACCGCCGTGTAGGGAATCGGCAGGTCCTCGATGTTCACCGGGCCGATCAGTTCCCGCAGCACGCCGATGATGCGGTCGCCCTTGATGAAGCCTCCGCCCGAGACCGTCCAGTCGAGCAGGCGCAGCACGTCGAGCCGCTGCAGCGGCCGCACCCAGTCGGTGAAGACGTTGAGCTTGCCCGCAGCGTAGATGCCGCCGATCAGCGCACCCATCGAGCTGCCGGCGATCGAGCGGATCGCGAAGCCGCTCGCTTCGAGCTCCTGGATGACGCCGATGTGCGCGTAGCCGCGCGCGCCGCCGGAGCCGAGGACGAGCGACACCGACAGCGGCACGCCCTCGCTCACCGCGGCTCCTGGTATGCGCCGAGCGCGAGCTGCAGCATGATCTTCATCTCCTCGCGAAGCGGTACCGGCGAGACGACTTCGGCGTCCGGCCCGTACTTCAGGACGTCCATCAGGAGCTCGCGCGAGTTCGAATACGGGACGCGCAGCTCGTAGCGCCCGTCCGGCAGCCACTGGCCCTGCTGCTGCGAATGCCAGCGCTCGTCGGCAACCCAGCGCGACGCGTGCGACGAGAACCGCAGCGTCGCCCACGCCTTGGGCTGGCCCGAGAAGATGCCGTAGCTCGAGGCGAGATGCGCATCGAGCTCGCTCGCGTCGCGGTCGAGCGCGCTTTCGTCGAGCATTTCCGGGTCGCGGATGCGATCGAGCGCGAAGCTCCGGAGCGCGTCGCGCGCGTGATCCCACCCGTCGAGATACCAGTTGTCGCGATAGTGCGCGAGCCGCTGCGGCGAGACGACGCGCTCGGTCAACGCGTCCGTCGAGCGCGCGCGATAACGGAACTTGAGCCGTTGCCGGTTCAAGAGCGAGCTCGCGACGACGCGGAACGCAGCCTGGTCGAGCTTGCGCGCGCTGCTCGCGATCACGCGGATGCGCTCGATCGGGAGCGCGCGCCCGCTCGCGTGATCGGACAGGAGCCGCTCGATGCGCGCGCGGAACGGCGCGAGCGCGCCGGCGAGGACGCCGGGATCGGAACGCCCGAGCAGCTCGTTGAGCGCGAGCAGTGCCGCGAGCTCCTCGCTCGTGAGCCACAGGCCCGGCAGCTCGAACCGCTCGGCCTCCTCGGCCGCGTAGCGGATCGACGTTTCGTCGCCCTCGCCGCTCTCGATCGGCGCGCCGAGCGCGTCGCGCAGGAACGCGATGTCGCGGTAGAGCGTCGCGCGCGAGCAGCCGAGCTCGTCCTTGAGGTGCTGCAGCGTGACCGGGTAACGCGCGGTCTTCAGCAGCCGGTGCAGGGTCAGGATGCGTTCGTAGCGGTCCATCGCGCTATTGTGCCGAAACCTTCAGGCGGGCGTGTCGGCCGGCATCGGCTCTTCGTCCTCGACGGCGTCCTTGCGCGCCTTTTCGCGCTCGTCCTGCCACTGCTTGAGGAATCCGGCCGCGCCGCCCTTGTCCTTGCCGAGCTTGTCGGCCATGCGGACCGACCACGCGGGCGGCGGCGTATCGCTGTCGGCCATCCGCGGCGCGCCGCGCACCGCGATCGCGAAGAGGTCCGCCAGCGTCTTCAGCGCGATGAGCACGTAGAGCACGCCCATCGGCGAGTTCGACATCGCCATCGCCAGCATGCCGAATATGATCGCAAGGTGCAGCACGACGACGCGGCTCATGCGCGCCTGCGCGTAATCGCGGAGCGCCGCGAAGCTGGCACCGCGGATGCGCGTCAGATCGATCGAAAGCTCGATGCCGAGAAACACCGCGATCGCGAGCGCGCCGCGCAGCACGTGCGCCCACGAGAGCTGCCACATCGCCTGATCGGGATAGTTCTGGCGCACGAGGAGCGCGATGCCGCCGACGAAGATGCCGTGCGCAAGCGTGAATGCGAACGCGCCGGTCGCGTACTCGCCGATGAGGCCCATCTCGGCCGGCTTGTCGTTGATCTTGATGCCGAGGCGGTTCGAGCGGCGCCAGTAGCCGCGCTTTCGCGTCCAGCGGCGGTGCATCACGAGCCGGATGCAGGTGCAGGCCGCGATCAGAAGATTCTCGAACCAGTACAGCACGAGCACGTTGATCGCCGACCAGTCGAAGTAGAGCACGCCGACGAGCGGCACCGCGTTGACGAGGAGCGCAAGCACGACCGCCGGCGCCTTCGACGGGCGCGGCAGGGCGAGCGCATCCGATGCAGCATCGTCCATGACGACCCTCCCCGATCGCGGACGCGCTCATGTTAGCCGAAGCGGCCCCGCCCGGCGCGCCGCATCCGCTACCATGGCGCGGAAATCCGCTTTTGCACCGATACCCGTGCCGCACAGACATCTCGATCTCGACAAGCCGACCGGCGACAGCGTCAAGACGACGACGTGCTACATGTGCGCGTGCCGCTGCGGCATCCGCGTGCACGTGAAGAACGGCCGCGTCCGCTACATCGACGGCAATCCGCAGCATCCGGTCAATCGCGGCGTGATCTGCGCGAAGGGCTCGGCCGGCATCATGCAGCACTACTCGCCGGCGCGGCTTTCGAAGCCGCTCAAGCGCATCGGCGAGCGCGGCAAGGGCGAGTTCCGCGAGATCGAATGGGACGAAGCGCTCGAGCTCGCGACGAAATGGCTCGGCGACATCCGCACGCGCAATCCGGACGAGCTCGCGTTCTTCACCGGCCGCGACCAGTCGCAGGCGCTGACCGGCTGGTGGGCGCAGCAGTTCGGCACGATCAACTACG
>CALFNI010000199.1 GCA_937902695.1 uncultured Rhodanobacteraceae bacterium | reverse complement strand
GATCACGGTCGGCTCGTGCTCGGCAAGGATGCGCTCGACGAGCGCGCGATCGCCGATGTCGCCGTGCACGAATTGGTGGCCTTCGTCGTCGCGAAGCGACGCCAGCGTGTCGAGATTCCCCGCGTAGGTCAGCTTGTCGAGATTGACGACGCGCGCCCGGCGCTCCGCGAGCGTCTCGAGCACGAAGTTCGCGCCGATGAAACCGGCGCCGCCGGTGACGAGGAGTGTTTTCACGCGGTCCCTGGGATGGCCCTGCTGAATCAAAAGGGCCGGTAAACCCGGCCCTTGCGTATCGTAGCTTCACGGGCCCACCAATGCGAACACGCGGGCCGGTCCGAGCGCTCGCGGCGCGCGCTGCAACCGGCAGGTGCCCGCGATTCGGGCGAGCATCAGCGAGTCATCAGAGGACGTCGCGGCGGAAGACTCGCGACTCCACATGCATCAAAACGGAATATCGTCGTCTTCGAACGAATCGGCCGGCTTCTGCGCCGGACGCGAGCCCGAAGATGCCGCGCCGCGCGGCGCACCGCCAGCGGGCGCGCCGCCGGACCGCTCGCTGCGATCGCGACTCCAGCCGCCGCCTTCGCCGCCGCCACCGCCGCCGCCACCCGGACCGCCGAGCATCTGCATCTCGTTGGCGACGATGTCGGTCGAATACCGCTCGATGCCGTCCTTGTCGGTGTACTTGTTCGTGCGCAGCGAGCCTTCGATGTAGACCTGCCGGCCCTTCTTGAGATATTCGCCGGCGATTTCGCCGAGCTTGCCGAACAGCACGACGCGGTGCCACTCGGTGCGTTCCTGGTTCTCGCCCGTCTGCTTGTCCTTCCAGCTTTCCGAGGTCGCAAGGCGGATGTTCGTGATCGCGCCGCCGTTGGCGGTGAAGCGCGTCTCGGGATCGGCGCCGAGATTGCCGACCAGGATGACCTTGTTGATGCCGCGTGCCATGGATCGTTGTCCCTCTGCTGGCGTGGGTTCCGTGGAGCGCACGATACCGGAGCCGGCGCCGAGCCGCATCCGATGGCGGCGATCCCGCGCGTCTGCGCGCCGCGACGCCGCGTGTCAGCCTTCGCCGCCCCCGTTTTCGCGCTCCCCGACCCGGGCGTGCCGGAGGGCCCGGCTATACTGGCGCCGATCCCGAGAGAGACCGCCTTGAGCTCCGCCGCCAACGCCGCTTCCCCACCGATCGCCGGCTTCGCCGACGTGCAGGCGTTCGTCGCCGCCGACATGCAGGCCGTGAACGCGCTGATCCGCGCGCGGCTCGCCTCGGACGTCGTGCTCGTGAACCAGGTCGCCGAGCACATCGTCGGCGGCGGCGGCAAGCGCCTGCGGCCGCTGCTCCATCTCGTCGCGGCGCGCGCGGCGGGCTATCGCGGACGCGACCAGATCACGCTGGCCGCGGTCATCGAGTTCATCCATACGGCGACGCTGCTGCACGACGACGTCGTCGACGAATCGGACCTGCGCCGCGGCCGCAAGACCGCGAATGCCGTCTGGGGCAACGCGGCGAGCGTGCTCGTCGGCGATTTCCTCTATTCGCGCTCGTTCCAGATGATGGTCGAGCTCGATCGCATGCGCGTCATGCGGATCCTCGCCGATACGACGAACCGCATCGCCGAGGGCGAGGTGCTGCAACTCCTCAACATCGGCAATCCGGACACCGACGAAGCGGCCTATCTCAACGTCATCGAACGCAAGACCGCCGTGCTGTTCGCGGCGGCGACGCGGCTCGGCGCCGTGCTGGCCGAGCTGCCCGCCGGCGCGGAGGAAGCGCTCGCGAAATACGGCCTCGATCTCGGCTTCGCGTTCCAGATCGCCGACGACGTGCTCGATTACGTTTCCGACGCCGGCACGCTCGGCAAGAACATCGGCGACGATCTGGCCGAAGGCAAGCCG
>CALFNI010000198.1 GCA_937902695.1 uncultured Rhodanobacteraceae bacterium | reverse complement strand
TGAGCTGCAGCCACGGATGACGGAACCTGAGCGCGCGCTGCCATGGCGTCGTCAGGCGCTCTTCCTTCTCGACACCGACCATCGAGCCCGCCTGCGCGCTGATCTCGAAGGCCTGCTCCTCGAACAGCACCGCGCCGCGCACGACGCCGACGAGGCGGCCCTCGGCATCCGAGACGGGATAGACGGGATAGTGGCGCGTGACGACTTCGTTCATCGCGTCGATCACGGCCGTCTCGGGACGCAGCGAGAACGGCCGCGCCACCATGATCTCGGAAAGGTGCTGCTCCTGGCGCGCGAAGGTGAGCTCACGGAACGCGACCAGTCCGGTCAGATGGCGCTCGGCATCGACGACGAAGACATACGTCACGAGCGTGTGCGACACGACAGGACGCAGCGCCGCGATGACCTCGGCGACCGTCGCGTCGGGCGCGAACACGGCCGGCGCGGGCTCCATCAGTCGGCCGACCGTGCCGGGTCGCCAGTGCTGGCCGGAGAGCCATTGCTCGCCCTCGACCTGGCCCGCGGCGAGCGCGATCTGCCGGCGCCGCTCGGGGCCGAAGCGATCGAGGATCGCGACGGCGCGGCCCGGGCCGAGATCGTGCAGGAGCCTTGCGATCGCGTCGTCGCCGAGCGGCGCCAGTCGGGCGACGGCACTGTCGGCGTCGAGCTCGCGCAGTTCGTCGGCGGACGGCGTCGTCGTCGGTACACGCATGATCGGACTCTCCCCAGGGTCCCCACGGATGCTAACCGAAAGTGCCGGCCGCGCCGCGGGTCAGGGCATACGCACGAGGCGGCAAAACGTTACATCGATAGTTACATCGCCGTTCATTGCGCGTGATCCAAGCTGCACGTCAAATGCCCGATACGGGCGAGACGGAGACTGTCATGGTTACGAGCTATGCCCGCTGGACGATCGGAGTCGCGATGGCCACGCTGATGGCCGGTTGCGTCGCGCCGCCGCCGCGCGCGACGACGACCTATTACGACGAGCGCGGCGGCTACGGCGATCGCGGCGGCTACTACGACGACCGCGGTCGCGAGTGCCACCAGTGCGGACGCATCAGCGACGTCGAGCGCGTCTATGCGCACGATCGCAGCACGTCCGGCGGCGGCGCGGTGATCGGCGCGATCGTCGGCGGCCTGCTGGGCTCGACGGTCGGCAAGGGCGACGGCCGCACGGCGGCGACGGTTGCGGGCGCCGTCGCGGGCGGCTTTGCCGGCAACGCGGTCGAATCGAACAACAACGGCCGCGCCTACAACGCGTGGCGCTTCTACGTGCAGCTCGACGACGGACGCAATGCGGCCGTCACGCAGTACGACAATCCGGGATTCCGGCCCGGCGATCGCGTCGCGATCCGCCACAACCACCTGGTGATGCTGCGCTGACCGTTCGCGGTACGTGCAAGCGAAAAGCCGGCCATGGGCCGGCTTTTTTTTTTGCCTCAGCTGCGCGAGGACGTCGTCAATTGATGCGGTAGAAATTGTGCGCGCCGATCGTCGCGAGCGGCGGGCCCTTGATCCATGCCGGCGAGGCCGAATCGGCCGCGACGAAATGATCGGCCTTCGGCACCACGAACCTGCGCTGCGCTTCGGGCAGCGACCACATGTCGATCGCGCGTCCGGCAATCGCCCATGCTTCCTGCCACGCCTGCGGCGTGTCGAACATGTAGTTCTTGCTCGTGCGCGAAAGCGCGAACTGTCCCGGCGCTTCGACGACGGAGCAGACGTCGCTGCCCCAGCGGCCGCTTTCGCGACGGCGCAACGCAACTTCGGCAACGGCCATCTGTCCGCGCGGCGTTTCGCTCCGCGCTTCGAGATATACCGTCGACGCCAGGCATATCTGATCCGCCGCAGGTTGCGGCAGCACCGACGCCATCCATAGCAGGAACGCGAGTTTCATCGTTGATACCTCTAACCGCTACAACGCAAAAAGGCCCCGCGCAACGGGCGGTGACGATACGGGCCGAGGCCGAATCGCACCTGAAGCGCGCGGGCGGCACGCGAACACGCGAATGCGCGCATCAGCGCGCGCTTGCGGGACGTGTGGATTTTTGTAGGACGCGTGCGCGGTTTCGATCGCGCTGTCAGCGTCTCGCCGGGGGCGTCTGCCAGTCGCGGCAGTCATTCCGGCACGTTGCGTCGTTTGACGCGGGTCGCATGGATTGCGTTGAAGCGCGACCGTTAGAAATTCGTTGACGATTCCCGCCGTGGGGCGGTGCGCGCGAAGACTACTTGAGATGTGTGCGCCTTGTCATCTCTCAAGGTGAATATTGAATAAACGTTCACGTTTGTGATGACGTGCATTTTTACTAGGCAATAAACCAACTAAATACGTAAGTATTTTTGTAGAAAATGCTACGTTTTCAGGTGGACGACATGGCCATGCGCCGTCGTGAGCGTCGTATCGCCCGTTGCCGCGTCGCCGATGACGGCAAGCGCTTCGAATGTTTCCTCGCGCGACGGCGCGCCGTAGAGCACGATTCCCGCGCTGCCGCCGGATGCTTCGATGCGAAGGCCCGGCGCGACCTCGCCGGCGCCGCGCAGCCTGACACGCCGAAGGCGCTGCTTGGCGCCGCCGCGAAAATGGAGCCGCGCCGCGATCTCCTGTCCGGGAAAGCAGCCCTTGTCGAAGCGGATCGCGTCGAGGCGCTCGAGGTCGAGCGCTTGCGGAACGAACTCGTCCTGCGTCGCGGGGGCGATCCACGGCAGGCCCGCAGCGATGTCGGCGAGCCGCCATGCATCGAGCGCGCGACGATCGGTGATCGCGCCCGGTGCCGGCCCGAGCCACGCGACACGCGAATCCCCCGGTGCGAACGCGTAACCGCCGTCGCGCGCGACGACTGCGCGCGCTGGAACTGGCGCGCCGCCTGCGTGGAGCCCCCAATCGTCGACGCCGAGAGCAACTTTCGCGCGCAGCACGTAGCGCGCGAGCGCATCGCGCATCGCGCGCGCGCCGCCGAGCGGCAACCAGAGAAGAAGCCGGTCGTCCGCCACGCGCAGCAGCGCGAACACGCCGCGCACGCGGCCT
>CALFNI010000197.1 GCA_937902695.1 uncultured Rhodanobacteraceae bacterium | reverse complement strand
GCCCTAAGGTGGGCGCAAGTGGGTTTTCGTGGTTTTTCGTGGGTCATGTTCCAGGGCGAAACCGCCATCACGCTCGACGACAAGGGACGGATCGCCATTCCGGCCGCCCATCGGGAGCTCGTGGCCAAGGGCGGTAATCGCCTGGTGGTGACCTACAACCCGTTCGAGCACGGCTCGCTCTGGATCTTCCCCGAAAAGGAATGGGAGCGGGTACGCGACGAGGTTACGGCGTTGCCGAGCGTCAAGTCGGTGCACCGGAGCCTGCAGATGAAGCTGGTCGGTGCCGCGGCGCATGTCGAGCCCGACGGCAACGGTCGAATCCTTTTGCCAGCCAGCCAGCGCGCAGCGGCGGGCATCGAGAAGCGCGCGGTTTTATTGGGCATGGGTAACAAGTTCGAGCTTTGGGGCGAGCAGGCCCACCTCGCGAAGATCCGTCAAACGATCGGCGAGGCCGAGATCACGGAGGACATGCTCGAGCTCAAGTTGTGATGCGGCGCAACACGAACGAGGAGACGGCGCGGTCGCACGTGCCGGTGTTGCTGGCGGAGACCTTGGAGGGGCTTCGCGTGGTGTCGGAGGGAGTCTATCTCGACGGAACCTACGGGCGCGGCGGACACGCGCGCGCAGTGCTGGCGAGGCTTGGCCCGAAAGGCCGCCTCCTGGTGATGGACCGCGATCCGGATGCGATCGCGGATGCGGAGAGGGAGCTCGGCCAGGACCCGCGCGTCGCCATCCGGCACGCGAGCTTCGCCGAACTTTCAGACTGGGAGGAGACGAAAAGCGGCCTGGACGGCGTGCTGTTCGATCTCGGCGTTTCGTCGCCGCAGCTGGACCAACCTTCGCGGGGGTTCAGCTTCATGGCCGACGGACCGCTCGACATGCGGATGGATCCGACGCGAGGTGCAAGCGCGTCGGACTGGCTGGCCGGGGCCGGCGAGGCGGAGATAGCCGATGTGCTGTGGCAGTGGGGCGAGGAGAGGATGAGCCGACGCATCGCGCGCGCCATCGTGACGGCGAGGGCGGCGGCCCCTCTGAAAACGACCCGCCAGCTCGCCGACCTCGTCGCCAGGACCATCGGCCATCGCGAGCGCAACAAGCATCCGGCGACGCGGACGTTCCAGGCACTGCGCATCTTCATCAACGACGAGCTCGGCCAGCTCGAGCGCGGACTCGAAGCGGCGACATCGCGCCTCAAGGCCGGCGGACGCCTCGCGGTCATCAGCTTCCACTCGCTCGAGGATCGCGCCGTCAAGCAGTTCATCCGCGGCGAGCCGGCGCCGCGTGTTCGCCGCGGGCTGCCGCAGCCCGCAGCCGCGCTGTCGCCGCTGGTCGCGGTCGGCAAGGCGGTTTTCGCGAGCGAATCCGAAGTCGAAGCGAACCCGCGGGCGCGCAGCGCGGTTCTTCGCGTCGCGGAGCGACGTGCTGACGGGGCCAGCGCATGAGCCTGCGCGTCGTCATCGCCATGCTGATCCTGCTCGGCGCCGTCGTCGCGAGCGCGATCGGCGTCGTCTATTCGATCCAGCAGAGCCGCGAGCAGTTCGTCGAGCTGACCCGCCTCGGCAACGAGCGCGACGATCTCAACTTCGAGTTCGGTCGCCTCGAGCTCGAGCAGGCGACCTGGGCCGAGAACAACCGCATCGAGCAGATCGCGCGCGGCCGCCTCGGCATGGTCTCGCCGAATCCGCCGGATGTCGTGGTGGTGCGTCGATGAGGCGCGCGAAGCCGGCCAACGTGCGCGCGCGGCTCTACATCGTCGCGATGGTGCTGGCGCTTTCGTCGAGCGCGCTGATCGTGCGCGCGGTGGACCTGCAGGTCGTGCGCAAGGATTTCTACCAGGAGCAGGGCGACCAGCGCTATCTGCGCGACATCCCGATCGCGGTTTCGCGCGGCACGATCTTCGACCGCAACGGCGAGCCGCTCGCGGTGTCGACGCCGGTCGAATCGATCTGGGCGAATCCGACCGACGTGCTGAGCGCGTCCGATCGCCTGCCCGAGCTTGCCAAAGCGCTCGGCCTCGACGAGGAAGACCTCAAGCAGAAGCTCGTGCAGCGCTCGGACAAGGAGTTCGTCTACTTGAAGCGCCACCTGAACCCGGACGACGCCAAGGCGATCGTCGATCTCGGCATTCCGGGCGTCGCGAGCGAGCGCGAGTTCCGCCGCTACTACCCGAGCGGCGAAATCATGGCGCACGTGCTCGGCTTCACGAACATCGACGATCGCGGCCAGGAGGGCCTGGAGCTCGCGTTCGACGACTGGCTCGCGGGCAAGCCCGGCATGAAGCGCGTGATCCGCGACCTGCACGGGCAGGTCGTCGAGAACGTCGAGCTGCTCCGCGAAGCGCAGCCCGGCCGCGACCTCACCCTTTCGATCGATCGCCGCATCCAAGATCTCGCCTATCGCGAGCGGCGCGCCGGCCACCAGGAGCACCACGCCACGTCGGGCTCGTTGGTCAACATCGACGTGCCGACCGGCGTGGT
>CALFNI010000196.1 GCA_937902695.1 uncultured Rhodanobacteraceae bacterium | reverse complement strand
GCGGACAGCACGGCCTCGCGCAATCGCTGTTCCAGGTCGGCGGCAACGTCGGCTCGGCGATCGGCCCGCTGCTCGCGGCATTCATCGTGATGCCGCGCGGCCAGGCCAGCGTCGAGTGGTTCGCGATCGCCGCGCTGGTGGCGATCGTGCTGCTGACGCGCATCGGCGGCTGGTACCGCACGCACATTCCGGCGCACAGGAAAGCGTATGCCGCCGCACGCGCGCCGACGCTGCCGAGGCGCACGATCGTCGTGACGATGTTCATCCTCGGCCTCCTGATCTTCTCGAAGTATTTCTACCTCGCGAGCCTGTCGAGCTATTACACCTTTTACCTGATGCAGAAGTTCGGCCTCACGGCGCAGAGCGCGCAGCTGCATCTCTTCGTGTTTCTCGGCGCCGTCGCGGCGGGCACGCTCGCGGGCGGGCCGATCGGCGATCGCATCGGCCGCAAGTACGTCATCTGGGGCTCGATCCTCGGCGTACTGCCGTTCACGCTGCTGCTGCCGCACGCGAACCTGTTCTGGACGACGGCGCTGACGATCGTGATCGGGCTCGTGCTCGCGTCGGCGTTCTCCGCGATCATCGTCTACGCGCAGGAGCTCGTGCCCGGACGCACCGGCGTCATCGCGGGGCTTTTCTTCGGCTTCGCATTCGGCATGGGCGGCCTCGGCGCCGCGGTCCTCGGCGAGCTCGCCGATCACATCGGCATCGAGTCGGTCTACGCGCTCTGTGCGTACCTGCCGGCGATCGGCCTGCTCGCCTGGTTCCTGCCGTCGGTCGAGAAGACCCGGCCCGCCTAGTCCGCGTCGAGCTTCGCGGCGTAGCGATCCTTGACGTATTTGCTGATGTACGTGGCGAGCCCGCGTCCCGCGCGCGCGAAGCGCTTCATGAGCTCGACGTCGACCGCTCCGGGCGCCGACGCGTCGTAGCGGTAGACCTCGCCGTTCGCGAACTCGATGTCGATCGCATCGTCGTGCAGCGCGTAGGCGACGACGCCGGACTTCGCGCTCCGCGCTTCGCGTCCATACGGAATCATCGGCCGAGGCACGCCTCCAGCAACGCGCGCAGGACGCGCTGCGTCTTCGCGGCGATCTCGTCCAGATACTCGAACGTATCCTCGTCCATGTAGTTGAGCTGCGCGAGCTCGAGCTGGACGGCCTCGGCGTCCTGCGCCGGCTCGCCATAGTGCCGCGTGATGTAGCCGCCCTTGAAGCGGCCGTTGACGGCATGCGTGTGCTCGCGCGCCGCGCTCAGCACGGCGACGAGCCGCGACTGCAATTCAGCCGTGCAGCTCGCGCCGCCGGCCGTGCCGAGATTGAAGTCGGGGAGCTCGCCCTCGAACAGGAACGGCACGACGCTCCGGATCGAATGCCCTTCCCACAGCACGACGCGCCCATGCACCGCGCGGATGCGCGCGAGCTCCGTCACGAGCGCTTCGTGATAGGGCCGCCAATACGTTTCGATGCGCGCGGCGATTTCGGTATTCGACGGCTCGGCGCCCGCCTGATAGACCGGCTCGCCGCTGAACTGCACGATCGGGCAAAGCCCGGTCGTGTTCTGGCCGGGATAGAGCGATGCGTTGTCCGGCGGGCGGTTGAGATCGATCACGTAGCGCGAGTAGCGCGGGATGATCATCGATGCGCCGAGCTCGAGCGCGAACGTGTAGAGGCGCGAGACGTGCCAGTCGGTGTCGGGCACGCGGCGCGCCGACGGGGTCAGGCGCGCGGCGATGTCGTCGGGAAGCTCGGTGCCGTCGTGCGGGAGGCTTACGAAGAGCGGCGCCGTGCCGCGATGGAGCGTGAACGTGTCCATGCGCGCATTGTACGCGCGCGGGATTCTAGGATTTCGTGCGCGGCTTGAAGACGAGCGGTTGCGCATCGACGATCGGCGCCGACGGCGTGCACGCGCCGCAGCTGGAGCAGCCGCTCGTGCCGCAGCCCCCGGACACGGCCTGCATGGGCTGCATCGCGCGCCCGATCCGGCGCAGCCACGCGGAGTGCGCCGGGCCTTCGAACCATGCGGCGATGCGCGCCTGCGCGCGGCGGCTCGCGGTCGGCAGCATGCGACGCGACGCATACCACGCGCTCCACGCGACGACGAGCGCGATGACGAAAGCCTGCATGATCGCATAAGCCGTCATGCGAGAGCCCTCGCGATCTGGTACGTCAGCAGCGAGGCAACATACGCAAGCCCGAAGAGATACCCGGCCGTGATCCACACCTGCCGCCACGAGTTCGTCTCGCGGCGGATCGTCGCGAGCGTCGAGATGCACATCGGCGCATAGACGTACCAGACCAGCAGCGCCAGCGCGGTGCCGAGCGACCAGTGCGCCGCGACGATATCCGGCAGGCCCGCCTCGTTGCCCGAAAGCGCGTAGACGGTCGCGAGCTAGGACACCTCGACTTCGCGCGCGGCGAGCCCCGGCACCAGCGCGATCGAAATCTGCCATTTGAAGCCGTGCGGCGCGAACACGTAGT
>CALFNI010000195.1 GCA_937902695.1 uncultured Rhodanobacteraceae bacterium | reverse complement strand
CGGCCGTGTGATAGACGATCTGGTCGACCGTGACCGGCAGCGTCGAATCGTTGCCCTGCACGACCATGCCGAGCGAATCGCCGACGAGCACGACATCGATGCCGGCCGTTTCCGCCGCCGCCGCGAAGCTCGCATCGTAGGCGGTGACGACGGCGATCTTCTCGCCGCGCTGCTTCATCGCGCGCAGCGAAGGCACCGTCACGTGCGGGCGGGTGTTCGATTCCGGCTGCATGGGCCGTTCCAGGGAGGAAAGGGCGATTATTCCGCGCCGACGCGCGCTTCCTCAAGCGAGAAGCGTGCAGCCGGTCGTATCGATGCGCTGGACGAGCGCCCAAACACGGCCCTGGCCCGGTATTTCGAGCCCGGGATCGAGATCGGCCAGCGGCAGCAGCACGAACGCGCGCTCGGCGAGATGCGGGTGCGGCACGCGCAGGCCGGCTTCGTCGATGCGCGCGTCGCCGTAGACGAGGATATCGAGGTCGATCACGCGCGGGCCCCAGCGCTCGCCGTCGCGCACGCGGCCCTGCGCGCGCTCGATCGCGAGCAGCGCGTCGAGGAGCTCGCGCGCCGGCAGACGCGTCGCTATCGCCGCCGCCGCGTTGACGAACGCAGGCTGGTCCGCGTTGCCCCACGGCGCCGAACGGTAGAGGCGCGACGCACCCCTGAACGTGCTGCGCGGCAGCCGCTTCAGCGCGTCGAGCGCGGCGCGGACCTGCGTTTCGGGATCGTCGAGGTTGCTGCCGATGCCGACATAGGCGATGGGTGTCTCGACAGGGCTCACTCGGCGGGCGCTGAGCCTTCGGACGCCGGCGGGCCCTTGCGGCGGCGGCGACGCGGGCGGCGGCGCTTGGGCGAAGGCTCGACGCTGCTGCCGTCCTCGGCCGGCGGCGGCTGCGGCACGAAGGCTTTTGCGAGCGCCTGCTGATCCATCGTCTGCGCCGAGGTCCACCATTCGGCGAGCTCGGTCAGCGCGGGCGACTCGGCGCTGCGCAGCAGGAGGAAATCGTAGGCGGCGCGGAATCGCGGATGCGAAAGCAGGCGGAACACGCGCTTCTTGATGCGCTGCTCGAAGCGCGGCTGCAGCACCCAGATTTCCTCGATCGCTCCGGCGAAACGGCGCGGAATCGCGACGCGCTCGGCCTGCTCGGCCATGATGCGCGCGCTCGCCGATGCCCACGCGACGGCGGCATCGGTGCCGTTCGCGATCAACGCTTCCGCTTCGGCGCGCACGGGCTCCCAGAGCATCGCGGCGAAGAGGAATGCCGGCGTCACGGGCTTGTCCGCGCGCACGCGCTCGTCGGTGCTCGCGAACGTGCGCTCGAGCAGCACGCGGAAGCGGTCGGCGTGCTCGGATTTCAGCGAACGCGCGGTCGCCGGGAACACGTGTTCGAGCAGGCGGTGCGTCTGCAGCGCATGGAAGCTCGCAAGACCGTAGCCCGAAAGGAACAGCTTCAGCGATTCGTCGAAGAGCCGCGCCGGCGGCGCATCGCCGAGCAGGGGTCCGAGCCGGTCGAACGGCTCGGCCGTTTCCGGCGCGATCGTGAAATCGAGCTTCGCGGCGAGACGCGCGGCGCGCAGCATGCGCACCGGATCTTCGCGATAACGCTCGTCGGGATCGCCGATCAGGCGCAGGCAGTGCTGCTCGAGATCGCGCATGCCGCCGATGTAGTCGCGCACGCTGAAGTCGGCGATGTCGTAGTAGAGCGCGTTGACCGTGAAGTCGCGGCGCAGCGCATCCTCCTCGATCGTGCCGTAGACGTTGTCGCGCACGAGCCGTCCGTCGACGAGGTGGCGGTCGCCCGAACCGTCGTCGGCGGTGCCGCGGAATGTCGCCACCTCGACGATCTCGCGGCCGAACACCACGTGGGCGAGGCGGAAGCGGCGGCCGATCAGCCGGCAGTTGCGGAAGAGGCCGCGGACTTCCTCGGGCGTCGCGTTGGTCGCGATGTCGAAATCCTTCGGGTGGCCGCCGAGCAGCAGGTCGCGCACGGCGCCGCCGACGAGGAACGCCTGGTACCCTGCCTCGTTCAGCCGATAGAGGACGCGCAGCGCGCCGTTCGAGATGTTCCGGCGCGAAATGGAATGCTCCGCACGCGGCGTAACGTGCATTTCGATGGGCGTCGGATCCTGCCGCGTGGTGTGGGAACTCATTCCAAGCTTGGCTTCCATTCGTGCGGCCGCCGGGGCGATTGCCGCTTGTTTTTCTTTCGTTATACTACGCGACCGCGGTTTTTCCCAACGCCGACGCTCCCTTCGTCTAGTGGTCCAGGACATCGCCCTCTCAAGGCGGGAACACGAGTTCGAACCTCGTAGGGAGCGCCATAATCTTTTGCGATCGTCCGTGATCGCCGCTTCGGATATGTGGAATCGGACAGCCGGCTGAGCTTTTTTGGGTCTCCAGAAGCCGCCAGCCATGGCTGCGGATTTCGCAAGAGGAAGCAGGCTTCGGGGCAGTTTTTCGCAGCCTCGGTTTCGGAGCAAGAGCAGGTCTTCAATGCCGTTCGTCGTCACCGAAAACTGCATCAAGTGCAAGTACACCGACTGCGTCGAGGTCTGTCCGGTCGACTGCTTCCATGAAGGGCCCAACTTCCTCGTGATCGATCCCGAGGAATGCATCGACTGCACGCTGTGCGAGCCGGAATGCCCGGCCAACGCGATCTACCCCGAAGACGACGTGCCGGCCGGCCAAGAACACTTCATCGCGCTCAACGCCGATCTCGCCAAGGCGTGGCCCGTGCTGACCGAACGCAAGGACGCGCCCGCCGACGCAAAGGAATGGGACGGCAAGCCCGGCAAGCTCCCGCTGCTCGAACGCTGAACGCGGTCCGCGCCGCCGGCGATCTCAGCCCAATCGCTGCTTGATCGTCGACAGCAGCGCCTGCGCGGCCTGCTTCGACGCATCGTCGCTCGCGCCTTCCACGGACACCTTGCTGCCGTCGCCTTCGGCCGAGACGCGCAGCTTGAGGTGCGCCTGCGCCGTCGTCGTGCCCTTGGCCATGCCGAGCGTGATCGCCTTCTTGAACCAGCCCGGCTTCGCGACGACCTGCGCGGTCGTCTGCACGTCATACGTGCGCTGCGCCTCGTCGCGCGCAAGGATCGTCGCCGCGCCGGAGCGCTCCATTGCGAGCCCGACGCGGTTCCAGACGCTGTCGACGGTGTCCGAGACGTGCAAGGCATCGCCGCTCAGCACGGCGGACGCCGCAGCCGACGTCGGCGCGGTCGTAGCCGGTGCTTCGCCCGCCGGCGTTCCGGCCGGCGGCGCCGAGGCGTCGCTCGTCGCGACCGGAGCCGTCGTCGCGCCGGCTTCGGGAACCGTCAGCGCACCGGACGTGTTCGGCTTGTCGAGATCGGGCGGGACCTCCAGCGGGCGTTCCTGGACGCTCGTCTTGTATTCGGTGTTGTCCTTGTGGAAGTGACGGTCGAACCAGCCGCAGCTCGCAAGCAGGCTGCAGGACAGGGCGATCGTCAGGGCTTTGATGTCCCGTCTCACGTTGGTTTTTCCCGTGGTTGTGGCCGCGTAGTCTAACTGACCGCGCGTGCGCCCTCGATTAATCCGAGGCGAACGAGGATTTCCCGGCCCCTGGCGTGGTGCGCGGGGCTGAGCGGCACGAGCGGCAGGCGCAGTTCGGGCGTTCCGAAGCCGAGCGCCGAAACGAGCCATTTGACCGGAATCGGATTCGGCTCGACGCCGAGGAACTCGTAGAGCGGCTGGAGGCGCGCGTCGGCCCTGGTCGCGCCGTCCACGTCGCAGGCGGTCGCGTGCTCGCACATCGCGGCGAACGCGCCCGGCGCTGCGTTGGCGGCGACCGAAATGACGCCTCTGGCGCCGTCGAGCATCGCGCGCAGCGCGGTCGGATCGTCGCCCGACAGCACCGCGAAGCGGTCGCTCTGGTACGCCAGCAACGCCTGCATGCGCTCGCGCTCGCTGCGCGCTTCCTTGATGCCGACGATGTTGCCGTGACGCGTCAGGCGCGCGACCGTTTCCGGGAGCAGGTCGCACGCGGTGCGGCTCGGCACGTTGTAAAGCACGACCGGCAGGCCGCCGTGATCGGCGACCTCCGAGAAATGGCGGTACATGCCTTCCTGCGTCGGGCGCACGTAGGCGGGCGCGACGACGAGCGCGATGTCTGCGCCGGCATCGCGTGCGCGCCGCGTCTGCGCGATGGTCTTCTTCGTTGCCGGGAGTCCCGTGCCGGCGAGCACCGGCACGCGCTTGCCGATGCGCGCGACGGCGAACTCGATCAGCGCCGCGAACTCCTGCTCGTCGAGCGCGGCCGCTTCGCCGGTCGAGCCGGCCATCACGATCGCGCGCGTTCCCTGCGCGATCTGCACGTCGATCAGTCGGCCGCCCGCGTCCAGAACCAGCGCGTGATCGTTCGCGCCGCACGGCGTGGCGAGTGCAACGATGCTGCCGGGA
>CALFNI010000194.1 GCA_937902695.1 uncultured Rhodanobacteraceae bacterium | reverse complement strand
GCCATCGGCTGGCCTTCGCGGGTCAGATACGGCCAGAACATGATGCCGACGACGCCGCCGCTCTTCGCCATCGCGCGCAGCGTGTCGTCGTCGGCGAGTCGCGGCAGATCCGAGAGCGCGCGGCATCCCGAGTGGCTGATGAGCACCGGCGCCTTCGACGCCGCGATGCCCTCCTTCATCGTGCGCTCGGAGCCGTGCGCGACGTCAACGACGATGCGGTCGACGTTGAGCTGCTCGACGAGCAGCCTGCCGAGCACGCTGAGGCCGGCGTTGCCGGGCTCGGTCGAGCCGTCGCCGTAGAGATTGCGGCGGTTGTGCGTCAGCTCGACGACGCGGATGCCGAGCGCGCGAAAGGCGGCGACGTGATCGAAGTTGTCGCCGATCGGCTCGGCGCCCTGGAAGCGCAGGATGAGCCCGAGCTTGTTCTCGCGCTTCGCGCGCTGGAGGTCCGCGGCGTTCTCTACGATCAGGAACGCATCCTTGTGCGCGTCGGCGCGCGCGCGGCAGCGCATCAGATCGTTGACCGCCTCCTCGAAGCCGGCGTGCACGCCGGTGACCTGCAGCAGCACGGCCGTGAGGCCCGATGCGCGCGCCTCTGCGAGCTCGCGCTCGACCGTCTTCGCATCGGTGTCGTCGGCACGCAGGAGATCGAGGCCTGCCTCGCCGTCGATCGCAACGGCGTCGCGATAGCGCGGCCAGAGCCTGGGTTCCGTCTCCGCGCGCAGCGGCAGCATCGGCGCGAGCGCGGCGAGTGCCGCCGCGTGCATGAACGCACGTCGATTCGTCATTCGGGGTTTCCGTTCAGGCCCAGACTTCGCCGAGCACGCGCTCGAAATTGCCGCCCAGGATCTTCGCGATCCGCGCGTCGCTGTGCTTGCGCGCCGACAGCATCGCCGCGAGCACTTCGAAACGGTTCGCCATGTTGAGGTCTGGAATGAAGGTGTAGAGGTCGTCCGGACGGCTCTTGTCGAAGATGCCGTCTTCCTTCATGCCCTTGATGAACTCGCGGTTGTCCTTCTCGAACGCGGCCGTGCGCTCGACCGGCGGCACCTGGCTGTCGGTGCCGATGCCGACGTGGTCCTCGCCGCAGACGTCGATCATGTGCTCGATGTGCCGGATCACGTCGATCGCCATCGGCTGCGTGTCGGTGCGAAGGTAGGGCCAGAAGATCACGCCGGCGACGCCGCCCTTGTCCGCGAGCGCGCGAAGATTCTCGTCGCTCGTGCAGCGCGGCAGATCGGAGAGCGCGCGGCATCCCGTGTGGCTGATCAGCATGGGCGCCTTCGATGCCCTGATGCCGTCGGCGATCGTCTGCGGCGCGCCGTGGGCAAGGTCGACGACGATCTTTTCCTTGTTGAGACGCTCGACGACCTCGTAGCCGAAGCGGCTGAGACCCGCCTGGCTCGGCTCGGTGCAGCCGTCGCCGACGAGGTTGCGCCGATTGTGCGTCAGCTGGATCACGCGCACGCCGAGCTCGCGGAACATCGGGATGCGGTCGGAATCCTCGCCGAGCGGCTCGGTGCCCTGGAAGCGGAAGATGAGGCCGACGCGCTTGTCATGGTTCGCGCGCTTGAGGTCGTCGACGGTCAGGATCTGCGTGAACGCATCCGGATGCGCCGCGATCTTCGCCTTCGACTTCGCGATGAAGCTCTTCGTGTTCTCGAACGCCGCGTCGTTCATCCAGAACCGTCCGTTCGGCGCGACGCTGAAGAAGACGCCGCTGAGGCCGCACGCCCGGGCCGCCGCAATCTCGTTCGGAATCGACGGGTCGTCGTCCTTGTCGAGGTAGAACAGGCTGAAGCCGCCCTCGCCGTCGATTGCGATCGTGTTGCGATACGGCGCCCAGTGCGGCGACGATTTCGCGGACGCGCCGCGCAGACCGGCAACCATGCCCGCGGCCGCGAGCGTCGACATCGCAAGGAACTCGCGACGATTCGGCATTGCACCCCTCCGTGAAATGTCCCGCCGAACTCTAGCCTACGTAAGGCTTCGTGGAAAGACTCGCATCGATGCGCGGACAGCCGACGCGGTCCGTTCCGGCGCGCGGTGCCGAGTCGCAGCGCAGGTCCTGCAGAAATCCGTGGCCGCCGAATCGTGGGCGCATCAGCGCGACACGAGCGGAAACCGCTCGGGACTTACGAGAACCGGTACCCGTTCGGACAGCTAACCGACCTTCTCGAAGGAGAGTCCGCCCGGCTGGAACGCCTGCGGCATCAGGTAGTGATCGACGAGCAGGAACGCGAACAGCGCCATCAGGTAGACGATGGAGTAATTGAAGACGCGCATCGGAAAGTACGGATCGGGCGGATTCAGCAGGCGGATCGCGTAGTAGAGGAATCCCAGCCCGAGCACCAGCGCGCCGCCGAAGTAGAAAAGCCCGCTCATTCCGGTGAGATACGGCAGCGCGGTCACCAGCACGAGCAGGATCGTGTAGAACAGCACGTGCCAGCGCGTGTACACGACGCCGTGCGTCACCGGCAGCATCGGCACCTGCGCGCGCGAGTAGTCGTCGCGGCGGAAGATCGCCAGCGCCCAGAAATGCGGCGGCGTCCACACGAAGA
>CALFNI010000193.1 GCA_937902695.1 uncultured Rhodanobacteraceae bacterium | reverse complement strand
AACGGCGCCTCGTTCAGCGTGCACTGTCTTGAGTGAGGTCGTCAGCGGACGTGCTGCGTCTCGCGCGACGTGGCGATCGGGCTCTTGACCGGTCGGGCCGAACGGCCCGACCAGATCCGCTCCGTCAGTGCCCGCCGCGCCCGCCGCCGTCGCCGTTCGTGCGGTACGAGCAGGCGATCGGCGCCTGAGTCGCGACGCCGCGGCCCGACGACGTGCCGGCGCAGCCCATGACCTTCCAGTCGCTCATCTGCTTCCGCGTTTCCTGGTGCGCCTGCACTTCCTGCGCATAGGTATGGCAGGTCGTCTGCCGGATGTGCGAGCCGACCGGTGCCTTGCTCGTGCAGATGACGCGGTCGCGGTCGCGCTTGGTCAGGATCGAATTGACGACTTCCTGGTCGTTGAAGAGCTTGATCTTCGCATCCTGATTCATCGCCGAGACCGTGCCGTACTGATCGAACAGCGCCGTCATGTCGTCGAAGGTCTTGTCGATCTTGGTGCGCTCGTCCGGCGGGACGAACTCGTACTTGCCGCCCGTGTCCATCTCCCGGCGGACGTTCTGCGAAATTTCGGCGAATGTTTCCTTCGTTTCCGCGTTGACGCCCTTCTCGTGGTAATTCTCCTTCGCGCCGGCCGGCTGCAACGCCGTCAGGATCAGCGCAAATGCGAAGGCAAGGGTGGTTTTCATGGTCGCTCCTCGGTCAACGGTGCACGACCGCAGCATAATCCTCCGCTTCCGGCCTGTAAACGACGTGCTTCGTACTATGGCGTTCGTGTAGCGGCCCGGACCCGCGCGCGGCTGGGGCTCGGCTGCGCACGGCCGCCCTCGCTCGGCGAGACGTTCGAATCCCGCGCCGTCACGAACCCCGCTGGGGATCGAACGTGCCGGCGAAGATCGCATCGGGCGGCAGCGGCGCGACATAGCTCGGCACTCCCGGATAGCCGGCCGGGAAGCTCCAGCCGGACGAGAAATCCGGCTGCAGGATCGTCACGCGCCCCGCGTTGTCGCCGACGAAGAGCAAGCCGTCGTCGGAAAGCCGCAGGTTCGTCACGACCTGGCATCGGCTCGCGTTGCCGGGCACGACGCAATCGGTCGATTGCAGCGGTGCGCCGTTGCGGTCGTAGCGGTCGATCTCGGCGCCGCGACGGCCGACATAGACGTCGCCGTTCGCGGCGACCGCGATGCTGACCGTATCGACGAAGCGCGGATCTCCGGCGGGCTGAAACTCGCCCAGCGGCTGCAGCGATTCGGGATCGTAGGCGCGCACGACATATCTCGGATCGCCGGTGAGCGGCTCGCCGAGGAGATAGACGCGCCCATCCTTGCCGCGCACGGCGTCGAAGACCGCGAGATCGGTCGCGATCGGCGCGCTCTCGATGCCGGCCTCGAAAACCGTCACGCCGTAGAAGTCCTGCATCATCGAGAGCCCGCCGACGGTCAGGAACCAGCGCGATCCCGCGTGCGCGATCGTGCCGCAATAGCCGGTCGCGCGCCCGGCTGCGGTCGCGTAGGTCCAGGTGTCGCGGTTCGCCGCAAAGAGGCCGAGCTGCAGCGCCGCCGGAGGCGTGCCGCCTTGCTGCGCGGCGAAGCCGGCCACGCCGATCGCATCGACGCCGCAGATGTACTGATACGGGAGCGCCGGCGAGTAGACGCGCTGGAGCTCGTTGCCGCTGCGATCGTATTCGGTGACGAAGCCGAGATTCGAGACGAACACGCCGCCGGCCGCGACGCGAACCGAGGCAGGCGGCCCGAGGTCGACGCCGGCGTACTCGAATGCGCCGGCCTCGCAGCCGGCGCCGCTCGGGCGCGGCGTGCCGCGCGCGTCGGTCGTGACAGGATTGCCGCTTGCATCGGTGCAGCTGCCCGCGTCGATCGCGACGCTGCCGGCGTGCACCGGAATCGTCGCGACGGGTCCGCCGTAGTCGCCCGGCGCGGCGAGCGCGAGCGCCGGGCGCGCGATCGGCGTGACATCGCCGCAACTCGTGTCGTCGGCGAAGTTGGCCCCGGTCAGCGTGACGTCGGCGTCCTCGCCCGAGAACAGCGGATCGAGATCGCAGAGCGGATACGAGCCGCCGCCGGGGCTCTGCACGATGAGGTTGTTCGCGAGCACGTTCGACGATCCGCCGCGCAGGCTGAGCGCCCGCGGCACGTTGCCGACGAACGTCGAGAAGCTGATCGCGCCGTGTTCGGCGACGTCGATCGCGCTGCCGGTCGTGTTGTCGTGGAACGTGCTGTTGACGACGTCGGCGTCCACCGCGGCCAGTGCGCCGCCGATGTTGCGCGCGAACGTGCTGTTGGAGATGCGGATGTTTCCGGCGTGGACGGCCGCCGAGCCGAGCGTGTTGTCCGTCCGGTTGTCGCTCACGGTGGACGCGTCGATGGTGACCGTCGCCGCCGGCGCGTAGACCGCTCCGCCCCAGGTCGACGACGTGTTGTGCGTCAGCGTCACATGATCGAGCACGAGCGTGGACTGGTACGCGAACACGGCGCCGCCGCCGTCTACGGAGTCGTCGCAGCCGTTCGTCAACGTCAGGTTGCGGAGCTCGAGGTGTCCGCCCGTCAATACGGAGAAAAAGCGCATGTGCGGTCCGACGTGCGGATCGCAGCCGTCGAAGCTCGTCGCAAGCGTCGCGCCATTGCCGCGGATGACGACGTAGCTGCTCACGATCGGAAACGCCGCGTTGAAGCTGTCCGCGGCCCAGTCGCTCAAGGTGATCGTCGCCGCCGCCGGAAGCTCGATCTGGTCGACGCCGCTGCCGGCGGGGCACGTTCCGACGGGCTCGTGGTAGCGGACGGCCGTCATCGCATCGAGCAGCGTGCAGGCGCCGCTGTCGAGCCCGGGCTCGGTGGAATCGACCGTGATCAGCGCCGCGCGCGCCGGTGTGCACGCGGCGAACGCGAAGATCAGAACGAACGCGGTGCGCAGCGCGTGCATGTCGCTCCCCCGACGGAAGGCACGGCACCGGAAGGTGCGCGGCGCCTAATCTAGCATTTGTGGACTTGTGGTGGGAGTCGCTGGTGAGGCCGCAAGCACGACCCGCAGCACGTCGCGCGCGGCATGCGGCCGGCCGAGCGCTTTGGCGCGCGCAGCCATCGCGGCGAGACGGGCGGGCGCGGCGGTGAGCTCGCGCACGCGCCATTCGAGCGCGTTCGCGTCGATCGCCTTCAGCGCGGCGCCCTGCTCGAGCAGGTAGTCGCAGTTGCGTTCTTCCTGGCCTGGGATCGGCGCGTGCACGATCATCGGGAGCCCCATCGCGAGGCATTCGGACGTCGTGAGCCCGCCCGGCTTCGTGATCACGAGATCGGAGGCGGCCATCAGCCGCTCGACGCGGTTCGTGAAGCCCTGCGCGACGAGCCGCCGCGGATGGCGCCTGGCGAGCGCCTGGAGCCGCTGCAGCATGTCGGCGTTGCGGCCGGCGAGCGCGATCAGCTGGATATCCTGATCGAGCGCGAGGAGCCGCGCGGCGACGTCGTCGAGCCCGCCGAGCCCCGCGCCGCCGCCCATCAGGAGAATGGTCCTGCGATCGGCGTCGATGCCGAGCTCGGCCGCGCATTCGCCGCGCGGCGGCGGCGACGCGAAGCTCGGCATGATCGGAATGCCGGTCACGTGCGTCTGCGCCGCCCCGATCCCGCGCGCGTGCGCGCGGAATGCGACCTCGTCGCTCGCAACGAAGTAGCCGGCCATGTCCGGCACGATCCACATGCCGTGCAGGTCGAAATCGGTGATCTGCACGTAGACCGGGCTCGTCACGCGGCCGCGCGCGCGTTCGCGCATCAGGAGCTCGGCCGGCAGGAAATGTGTGCAGACGATGGCGTCCGGTACGAACGCCGCGACGGCCTTGCGGAGTTTCAGCGTGTTGAGCCGCTCGATCGCGCGGCGCACGCGCGCGAGCGGCGTGCTCGGCGGCGTGCGATCCATGATGCGGTAGAGCATCGCCCACACCGCCGGGTGATGTTCGACCAGCTTGAGGTAGAAATCGGTGTAGAGCGCGCGGAACGCGGACGAAACGAAATCCATCACGTCCAGATGCTGCGCGACGAGGCCTTGCGCCTCCGCGGCGACGCGCAGGGCTTCGGCCGCGCGCACGTGGCCGGCACCGGCCGAGACGCTGAGCAGCAGGACGCGCCTGCGCGTCCGGTTCATGCCTCGTCGCCGCGGAGCGCGCGCACGCGCGCTTCGAGCGCCGCCGCGGTGGCCTCGCCGGGCGGGACCGGTTGCCCGATCGCGACCTCGATGCGCGCGCGAAACCGGCGCGGCAACCGCATGCGCCCGAGCGCCGAATCGCGCCGGCTGAACACCGAGCCCCAGAGCCCGCGGAGCGCGATCGGCACGACCGGCACCGGCTGCGTTGCGAGAATCCGCTCGATGCCGGGGCGGAACGGCCCGACCTCGCCGTCGCGCGTGATGCCGCCTTCCGGAAAGATGCAGACGAGATCGCCGGCAGCGAGCGTCCGCTCGACCTCGGCGAACGCGCGCTCCATCAGCGCTTCGTCTTCCCTGCGGCCGGCGATCGGAATCGCCTTCGCGGTGCGGAAGATGAAGCGCAGCACCGGGATGTTGAAGATCCTGTAATACATGACGAAGCGCGGCGGCCGGCGCGTCACCGCGTTGACGATCAGCGGATCCATGAAGCTCACGTGGTTGGCGACGAGCACGGCGGCGCCTGCTTCGGGCAGGTTGTCCGCGCCCGCGACGCGGATGCGATAGAGCACGCTCACGATCAGCCACGAGAGGAATCGCATCAGGAACTCGGGGACGAGCGTGTAGATGTAGATCGCGACGGCTGCGTTGAGGATCGCGGTGATGAGGAAGATCTGCGGAATCGTGAGTCCCGCCGCGCCGAGCCCGATGCCGAACGCGGCCGCCGCGACGATGAAGAGCGCGTTGATGATGTTGTTGCCGGCGATCACGCGCGAAAGCTCGCTCTTCGGCGCGCGGCTCTGCACGAGCGCGAACAGCGGCACGATGTAGAAGCCGGCGAATACGCCGACGAGGACGAAATCGGCGACGATGCGCCAGCTCCCGGGCGCGCCGAGGAACGCGAACGCCGAGAGCTCGTGCAGCGTCGCGGCGGCAGGCCGCGCGAAGTAGAGGTCGATGCCGAACAGCGTGAGGCCGATCGAGCCGAACGGCACGAGGCCGATCTCGACGCGGCGTCCGGACAGCTTCTCGCACAAGAGCGACCCGACGCCGACGCCGATCGAGAACAGCGCGAGCACCAGGATCGACACCGATTCGCTGCCGCCGAGGAAGACCTTCGTATAGTTCGGCAGCTGCATCGTGAAGACGCCGCCGAAGAACCAGAACCACGAGATGCCGAGCACCGAGTTGAAGACGGTGCGGTTCTTCGTCACGAAGCCGAGCACCTGCAAGGTCTCGGTGAACGGATTCCAGTTGAATCTGAGATCGGGCGCCGTCGCCGGCGCCGGCGGGATCGCGCGGCAGACGAGGTAACCCGCGGCTGCGATCGTCAGCACCAGGATCGACGCAGCGACCGGACCTGCGCTCGCCATCGCCGAGCCGCCGGCGATCATGCCGATCAGGATCGCCAGCGAGGTGCCCGTCTCGACCAGCGCGTTGCCGCCGACGAGCTCGTCCGGATGCAGCGTCTGCGGCAGGATCGCGTACTTGATCGGCCCGAACAGCGTCGAGTGAAGGCCGATCAGGAACAGGACGGTCAGCATCAGCCAGAGGCTGTGCCGGTAGAACGCGACCGACGCGAGCGCCATCGCGGCGATCTCGAACAGCTTGACGAAGCGGATGATGCGCGTCTTCTCGAACTTCTCGGCCAGCTGACCCGCGGTCGCCGAGAACAGGAAGAACGGCAGGATGAACAGCGCCGGCACGATGTTCGAGTAGAAGCCGACCGCGCTTTCGTCGAGGCCCATGTGGAACCCGACGAGCACGATCAGCGCGTTGCGGAACGCGTTGTCGTTGAATGCGCCGAACGCCTGGGTCGCGAAGAACGGCGCGAAACGCCTCAGGCCGAGCAGTGCGAACTGGGTCTGTCCCGACATGAGGCTCCCCGCGGCGGACGGGAGAATCTACCAGAGCGGCCACGGCGGCCGCATGCGCGGAACGGCCGCGGGATCGCGTGAACTCGCGCTGCGCGATGTGGTCCGAGCCCCGTTCCGACCCCGAACGCGCCGAGCGGGTAAACTGCGCGTCCTTTTTCGCCGCACGTATCGATTTCCGATGGCAAGATTCCTTTCTTCGAAGCCGCTCGCGGCCGCGCTCGCCGCGCTTCTACTCCTCGTCGCCGTGCCGGCGTTCGCCGCCGAAGCGCTCGTCAAGCCGGTGCCCGTGCCGGATCTTTCCCGGCTGCCGGCCGACAAGGCGAAGGCGCTCCGCGATGCGCGCATCGACTTCGAGAAGATGAAGCCGACGCTCGTCGGCGACAAGCTCGCCGGCGCGTATGCGCTGCTCGGCTCGTTCTATGCACAGGGCGGCTTCTATCCGGAAGCAGCAGTCGCGCTCGAGGATGCCGCCGCCCTCGCGCCGAACGACGCGCGCTGGATCTATGCGCAGGGCATCCTCGCGCGCATCCAGAACCAGAACCCGGCAGCGCAGCAATACTTCGAGAAGGCGTTCGCGATCGATCAGCACTACCTGCCGATGCGCATGGCGCTCGTCAACATCCGGATCGAGCAGGGCGATCTCGACGGCGCGAAGAAGCTCCTGACCGACTACACGGCGGGCAATCCGAGCGATGCCGTCTCGTACGCGATGCTCGGCGAGATCGACCTGAAGCAGAAGCGCTATGCCGAGGCCGTGGAAGCGACGAACAAGGCGCTCGCCAATGATCCGCAGGCGACCAAGCTCTATGCGCAGCTTGCCGACGCGTACACCGGCGCCGGCAATGCGAAGGCCGCGTCGGAGGCGCGCGCGAAAGTCGGCCAGGGCGCGCCCTCGCTCGGCGATCCGATCATGCTGGGTCTCCTGCAGACGCAGGTGACGCCGCCGGCGCCCGCGCCCGCGCAGTCGCAGGCAGCGGACAAGAACGAAGCCGCCGCGCCGTCCGGCGTTTCGCCGGCGGCGCTGCGCGCACTGACGCCGACGCGCGAAGCCGAGTTCCTGCTCGAGACCGGCCAGTACGACGCCGCGCGGCAGAAGCTCGACGGCGCGCTGCGCTCGCGCCCGAACGATTCGGAGCTGCTCTACACCTACGCGCGCGTCGAAGCGGCCGACGGTAATCTCGCGCAGGCGAAGTCGCGCGCGCAGGCTGCCATCGACGCGAACCCGCGCGATCCCGCCGCATGGGCCGTGCTCGGTCGCGTGCTCGAGATGTCGAAGGATGACCGCGGCGCGCAGGAGGCGTACGAGAAATCGCGTGCGATCGATCCGAAATCCGACGCGGAGGTCGCCGTGGGCAATCTGCTGATGCGCAACGGCCGTTACGACGACGCGGCCGCGAGCTATCGCAAGCTGGCCCAGGCGGCACCCGGCGATGCCGAAGCGTGGACGCGGCTCATGGCCGCCCAGGCCGCGGCGGGCAAGTGCGCGGCGGCGATCCGCGAGATCAATGGCGTGCTCGCCAAGGATGCGCGCAACGGCATCCTGATGCAGCTTTTCGTGCGCCTTACGGCGACGTGTCCGGCGAGCACGGTCGAAGAGAAGCGCATGGCGCTCGACTACGGCGAGAAGCTCTACCATCAGAGCGACGCGGCGCCGGTCGCCGAGGCCTACGCGCTCGCACTCGCCGCCAACGGCAAATGGGATGACGCTGCGAAGATCCAGCAGGGCGCGATGTTCGTGCTCGTGCGCAACAACCGCAAGGGCGAGCTGCCGGGCTATCGCGATTTCCTGCAGCAGTTCCAGGCGCACAAGCTGCCGGACAAACCGTGGCCGCCGATGAGCACCCTGCTGAAGCCGGAGCGGCCGGCGCCGGATGTCAAAGGCGCGGCGAGGTAGCGCGTCGCAGGCGCGCCAAAGCCTACTTGCCCAGCGCGCGATGCCCGATGTCGCGCCGATAGAACGAACCGTCCAGACGAATGCGCCGCGCGGCATCATAAGCACGGTCGCGCGCCACGCCCAGATCGTCGCCGAGCGCACAGACCGTCAGCACGCGACCGCCGGCGCTGACGATCGCGCCGTTCTCCTCGCGCGTGCCGGCGTGGAACACTTTGACGCCCTCGCCGGACGCATCGGCAAGCCCCGAAACCGGATCGCCGCCGCGCACCTTGCCCGGATATCCGCTCGCGGCGATGACGACGCCGATCGCCGGCCGCGGATCCCAGCGCACGCTCCGTCCGGCGAGATCGCCGTCGAGCGCGGCGAGCACGAGCTCGGCGAGATCGGATTCGAGCCGCAGCATGATCGGCTGCGTCTCCGGATCGCCGAAGCGCACGTTGAACTCGATGACCTTCGGCGCGCCGTCGCGGCCGATCATGAGGCCCGCGTAGAGGAAGCCCGTGAACGGCGCGCCTTCGGCGGCCATGCCCGCGAGCGTCGGGCGGATGACTTCGTCGACGATGCGCCGATCGACAGCCGCCGTCACGACCGGCGCCGGCGAATAGGCGCCCATGCCGCCGGTATTCGGGCCGAGGTCGCCTTCGTCGCGGCGCTTGTGGTCCTGGCTCGTCGCCATCGGCACGAAATCCGTGCCGTCGCTCATGACGATGTAGCTCGCTTCCTCGCCGTCGAGGAACTCCTCGATGACGACGCGCGCCGAGGCATCGCCGAATGCATGGGCGCCGAGCATGTCGCGAAGCGCCTGCTCGGCGTCGGCGAGCGTCAGCGCGACGATGACGCCCTTGCCGGCCGCAAGGCCGTCGGCCTTGATGACGATCGGCGCGCCGCGGCGGCGCACGCAGGCGAGCGCGGCGTCGAGCTCGGTGAAGACTTCGTACGCAGCAGTCGGGATGTTGTGCCGGCGCAGGAAATCCTTCGCGAACGACTTCGAGCCTTCGAGCTGCGCCGCGATGCGCGTCGGGCCGAAGCACTTCAGGCCGGCCGCCCGGAAGCGATCGACGATGCCCGCGACGAGCGGTCCTTCGGGGCCGACGACGGTGAGATCGATCGCTTCGCGCCGCACCAGCGCGATCAGGCCGTCGAGGTCGGCGGCGGCGACGTCGGCGTTGCGAAGGCCGGGCTCGCGCGCGGTGCCGGCGTTGCCGGGCGCGACGACGACTTCGTCGACGCGCGGCGATTGCTTGAGGCGCCACGCGAGCGCGTGCTCGCGGCCGCCGGAGCCGATGACGAGAACTTTCATGGGGAGCCGGGATTCGAGATTCGGGATTTGGGAGAGGCTACAACATCGTCGTCCCGGCGAAAGCCGGGACCCACGTTGCCCTGAAAATCAAGTTGGATCCCGGCTTTCGCCCGGGATGACGGCCGGGACGTCAATGCCTGAAGTGGCGCACGCCGGTGAACACCATCGCCATGCCGTGCTCGTCGGCGGCGGTGATGACTTCGTCGTCGCGCATCGAGCCGCCGGGCTGGATCACCGCGCGGATGCCGGCCTCGGCGGCGGCGTCGATGCCGTCGCGGAACGGGAAGAACGCGTCCGACGCCATGCCGCAGCCGCGCACTTCGAGGCCGGCTTCGGCGGCTTTCATCGCGGCGATCTTCGCGCTGACGACGCGGCTCATCTGGCCGGCGCCGATGCCGACCGTGCGCCCTTCGCGCGCGTAGACGATCGCGTTCGACTTCACGAACATCGCGACGTGCCACGCAAACAGGAGGTCGCGGAGCTCCGCCGCGTCCGGCACGCGCTTGGAGACGACTTTCAGATCGGTCATCAGCAGCGTGTCGCGATCGATGTCCTGCACCAGGAGACCGCCCGCGATGCGCTTGAAATCGAGCGAGGACGACGGATTCTCGTCCCAGGCACCGCTGGCGAGCACGCGCACGTTCGGCTTGGCGGCGAGCGCGGCGAGCGCGGCGGGCTCGATGTCCGGCGCGATGACGACTTCGACGAACTGGCGCTTGATGATGCGCGCCGCCGTGTCGGCGTCGAGCGTGCGGTTGAACGCGATGATGCCGCCGAACGCCGAGACCGGATCGCACGCGTAGGCGTGCTCGTAGGCCTCGCCGAGATCGGCGCCGAGCGCGACGCCGCACGGGTTGGAATGCTTGACGATGACGCAGGCCGGCGTCTTGCGGAACGCCTTGACGCATTCGAGCGCGGCGTCGGCATCGGCGATGTTGTTGTACGAAAGCTCCTTGCCCGCGAGCACGCGTGCGCTCGCGACGGTGCCGGCCGGCACGTGCTGCTCGACATAGAGCGCGCCGCCCTGGTGCGGATTTTCGCCGTAGCGAAGCGTCTGCTTCAGCTCGAACGAAAGGTGCAGCGTCGGCGCGAACGGCTCGATGCGTTCGGAATCGGGCCGCGCGCCGAGCCAGTTGGCGATGACGCCGTCGTAGCGCGCCGTATGCGCGTAGGCCTTCGCGGCCAGCCGGCGGCGCAGGCTCAACCCGGTGCCGCCGTGGGCGAGCGCCTCGAGGATCTCGGCGTAATCGGCGGGATCGACCACGACGGCGACGTGCTCGTGGTTCTTCGCCGCGGCGCGCAGCATCGCCGGGCCGCCGATGTCGATGTTCTCGATCGCGTCGGCGAGCGTGCAGTCGGGCCGCGCCGTCGCCGCCTCGAACGGGTAGAGGTTCGTGACGAGCAGGTCGATCGGCACGATGTCGTGCTCGGCCATGAC
>CALFNI010000192.1 GCA_937902695.1 uncultured Rhodanobacteraceae bacterium | reverse complement strand
GCGCCGCCGCGTCCCGTGATCAGCGCGAGACCGATCAGCAGCAGCACGATCGCGGCCAGCACGACGGCACCGACCAGCGTGTAGTTGACGGTATCGCGTCTCACATCGCTCCCCCGGCCACGGACTTTATCAGGCCTCTTCCTCGGTGAGGCGCTTCAGGTACGCATCCGCGTCGACGTGGACCTCGCGCGGGCGCCTGTTCAGGAGGTCCTGAATGCGCTGATTGTCGCAGGCGCGCACCTCGGCGACCGTGCCGGTCATCAGGATCTCGCCCTGGTCGAGCACGGTGATCGTGTCGGCGATCTTGAACGCGCTTTCGAGCTCGTGCGTGACGACCACGATCGTCATCCGCAGCGCGTCGCGCAGGCGCAGGATCAGTTCGTCGAGTTCGGCCGAGACGACCGGATCGAGCCCCGCGGACGGCTCGTCGAAGAACAGCAGGCGCGGGTCCATCACGATCGCGCGGGCGAGCGCCGCGCGCTTGACCATGCCGCCGGAGAGCTGGCTCGGCATCAGGTCCTGGAAGCCGCCGAGGTTGACGACCTCGAGCTTGAGCCGGCTCATGATGCGGATCGTCGATTCGTCGAGCCGGGTGTGCTCGCGCAGCGGCAGCGCGACGTTCTCGCCGACGCTCAGCGAGGTCAGCAGCGCGCCACCCTGGAACGACACGCCGATGCGCCGGCGCACGTCGAGCAGCTCGCGTTCGCTGGCCCGGCCCAGATCCACGCCATACAGCCGCACCGAACCGCGGACCGGCCGCTGCAGACCGAGCAGATGGCGGAACAGCGTGCTCTTGCCCGAACCCGAGCCGCCCATGATCACGCGGATCTCGCCGGCATTGACCGAAAAGTCGATGCCGTGCAGCACGCGCCGGCGGCCGTACCAGGCTTCGAGCTTCTCGACTTCGATAAGGGGCTGCGCGCTCACGTCGATAGCTCCACCCCTTTCGCAAGCGCGGAATGGAGCCGTTTGATGCAATCGCCGCAAATCATCGCGCGATCGCCTTCGACCATCAGCGCATCGATCTGGAAGTGGTATCGGCCGCAGAACGAGCGACGCTGGTCGCGGTATTCGTCAGCGACAGCTTTCGCAAACTCCGCTTCGGAATACGGCGCCTTGTGCCACTTCCCCTCGAGGCCTTCGTAGCGACGATTCGCATGCGCCATGACGTCCTCGACGCTGCCGCTGCCCGGAACGCCGAGCGAGGTCCAT
>CALFNI010000191.1 GCA_937902695.1 uncultured Rhodanobacteraceae bacterium | reverse complement strand
GCCGATGCTCGTGCTCTACGGCGAGTGGCTCGCGGCGATCGGCTTTCCGATCGGCGCTGCGGCGTATCTCCTCAGCGATGCGCAGGGCGAGCTTGCGCTGACGCGTGTCGGCCTCAGGCTGCCGCGACGGTTGCAGATACGCTCGGTGCCGACGTGAGGAGCAGCGTCAGGACATAGGGTGGGCTTCAGCCCACCGTTTCGCGGCATTGCGGTGAGCTAAAGCGCACCCTGTCAATCTCGGGCGCATGGGTGACATCGCAGCAGCTCGTCACGAACCTGCCGCCAAGGAAACGCGCTGGCCGGATCGGCGTCATGCGCTTGCACGCGCCGCCGAAGTTCCTGACGTTGTGCATCGGTCAACAGGACCACTTCCGCGCGCTTCGAATGTTCATAGCGCATTCGCGTCAAAATAGCCGCTCTCGCGCTGGCGCCGTATCGCGAGTATCAGCACCGTGTCTTCGAGCGGCTCGTAGCTATACAGCGCGACGTAACCGGAATGGTCCCGCGAGACGACGAGCTCGCGGAAACCCTGCTCGACTCGTCGACCGACGAGTGGATGATTGGCGAGTATTTCAATCGCCTCCACGATGAGCTCCGCCGCTTGAATGGCCGCGGCGGAATCGACTTCCATCAGGAAATCGGTGAGCCGGCCGAGATCGTCCAGCGCATCGGCCGTGTAGCTCAGCTGCGCCAAGATTTTGCCTTGGGCTTCGGCGCCTTGAGGCCGCGGACCCGTGCGCGCAGGTAGGCGTGTACTTCCAAAGCCGGGAATCCCTTGCCGGATTTCAGCGCTTCCGTCCGCGCCGCTTGCGCGTCGGCGACGAACTCGGCACGCACTTTCGCCGCAACGGCTGCGCTTCGGATCGCTTCGACCATGAACGCGTGCGGCGTGACGCCACGCTCTCTCGCGGCTGCTGCGGCAAGCTGCTTGATGTCGTCGGGCAGTTTGAGCGATGTCGTGGACATCGTGGCACCTTGGTGCTTTGCGGAGGTAGCACTAAGGTAACACCGAAGACGTGTTGGGGCAATTCGATAGATTTTTCCGGACATGGCCTCCATGTACGAAATCGAGCCACGAAACCAGACATGCGACGCAGGTGGGCCTGAAGCGCGCCGTATTCGTTCGGGTTATGCGCCAGCGTTCTCGACCAGCGCAGCAATTTGCACGAACTCGATGCTCGGCCGCACGCCATAAAGCCCCGCCACGCCCGCAAGCAGTGCCTCGGTAAAGAAGCCCTTGGCCGCGTCGTCCGAATCCCAGACATAGAAGTTCATCGCCAGGCGCCTCGCGACATCGATCGTGAACGCCTTGGATCGCAATCCCGGCATACCCTCGAACTTTCCGCGCGCGTTCTCCGCGATCTTGCGCACGCGCGCCTCGTCGAAATCATCGCCATAACGAAACGTTACGAATACACCGATCATGAGTCGTGTTCCTTTTGGGGGTGGAGATCATGCCGCGGGCGGGCACTCGCTGCCGACCTTGGGGTACATGAGGCGAAAAACGCTGAGCCGTCGAGAGTCGGGCCGCGCGTCGCGACGAGCCGTTGCGGCAGCTCGCCGAACCGATCGCGGCGCCGGCCGGGTAAGCTAGCGCCATGTCCCACGTTGTCTACGCCTTCGGCGATTTCCTGCTCGACCCGCTGACGAAGGAGCTCCGACGCAACGCCGTCGTCGAGACGCTGCCGGTCAGCACGATCGACTGCCTCATCTATCTCATCGAGCATCGCGAACGATCCGTGGGCCGCGACGAGCTCGCATCGGCTGTCTGGGGCCGAACCGATGTCAGCGAGGCATCGCTCACGCAGGGCATCATGCGGCTGCGGCGCGTCGTCGGGGATGCGTCGTGCATCCGCACGACACCGCGCCTCGGCTACCGGTGGATGTTCGAGCCGACCGTCGAGCGCGAGCGCGACGCCCAGCCGCGCGCGCCGGCTGAAGCACCCGCGCCCGCATCGAAACGCACGTTTCGTGGCGCCTGGATCGCAGCCGCCGTCGCGCTGCCCATGGCGATCATCGCGGCGAGCGCATGGCGGCTCTCCACGCAAAGCGTTGCCCCGCCCGCAGCTGCGTTGCTCCCCGAACCGACTGCAGAGCATTTCGCGGTGATGGTCGTACCCGCCGGCGTCGAGGCGACCGATGAGTGGGTCTGGCTTCGCCTCGGCCTGATGGACCTGATCGCGAATGAGCTGCGCGACGGCGGCCTGACGACGACGCCGAGCGAAACGACGGTCGGCCTCATCAACGCCAAGCGGCTCGACGCGGACAAGCTCGAAATCGATCCTTCAATCGCCAAGGTGGCGACGCTGCTCGTCAAGCCCAGCGTCTCGCGCAGCGGCGATGCCTGGAACGTGAAGCTCTCGGCGCACGGACCGGCAGCGACGCAACGTATCGCCGAGGCGCAGGATCGCGACGTGCTCGTCGCCGCGCGTCGCGCGGCCGATACGCTGCTCGTCAAGCTCGGCCGCACGCCGGCGCAGCGCGCGAGCGCGCCCGATGAAGAGGACGAAATCGCG
>CALFNI010000190.1 GCA_937902695.1 uncultured Rhodanobacteraceae bacterium | reverse complement strand
GAGGAGCGCTAGGCATTGAAGTTCAAGGTCATGGCGTGGTTCAAGCCGGTGCTCGACGACTGGCTCGCGAGCGGGCGAGAGTACGTGCTGTGCGGCGACTGGAACATCGTCCGCAGCCGCCTCGACATCAAGAACTGGACATCGAACCAGAAGAACTCGGGCTGCCTGCCGCCCGAGCGCGAGTGGCTCAACGGCGTCTGCGCCGAGAACACCGGCTGGGTCGACACGTACCGCACGCTCGAACCCGAGGGCGAGGACTACACCTGGTGGAGCAACCGCGGCGCGGCGCGCGCGAAGAACGTCGGCTGGCGCGTCGACTACCAGATCGTGACGCCGGGCCTGCGCGACAGGATCAAGGCATGGTCCGTCGCGCCGACGCCGCGCTTCTCCGATCACGCGCCGTACACGGTGGACTACGCGCTGTGACGCAAACGCTGCGGAGCTGGCGCGATTCGCTCGGTGTCTACGCGAATCCGCGCGTCGCGGCGATGCTGTTCCTCGGTTTCTCGTCGGGCCTGCCGTTTCCGCTCGTGCTGACGACGCTGTCGGCGCGGCTTCGGCTCGCCGGCATCGATCGCACGACGATCGGCTATTTCAGTCTCGTCGGCCTTGCCTATTCGCTGAAATATTTCTGGGCGCCGCTCGTCGATCGCGTGCGCTTGCCGCTGCTGGGGCGGCTCGGCCGGCGCCGGAGCTGGATGCTGCTCGCGCAGTGCGGCATCGCGGCCGGGCTCGTCGCGATGGCGATCGCCGATCCGGCATCGGACGCGGTGCATTTCGCATGGCTCGCGGTCGCGACGGCGTTCGCGTCGGCGACGCAGGACATCGCGGTCGACGCGTGGCGCATCGAAGCTGCGAGCGACGAGACGCAGGGCGCGATGGCCGCGGCGTACCAGACCGGCTACCAGCTGGCGCTGATCGCCGCCGGCGCGGGCGCGCTGACCGCCGCGGCGGGTTTCGGCTGGACGGCGGCGTATCTCGTCATGGCGCTCTGCGTCGCGGTCGGCATCGCGACGACGCTGGCGATACGCGAACCCGAGGCGCGCGTCGATCGCGCGACGATTGCGCAGGAGGCGCGCGTCGTCGCATTTCTCGAGCGCTCGGCGCACTGGCCGCCGGCGTTGCGCAATGCCGTCGCATGGCTGATCGGCGCCGTCGTTTCGCCGTTCGTCGATTTCTTCGTGCGTTATGGCCTGAAAGCGGGAATACCGATCCTGCTGCTGATCATGGCCTACCGGCTCAACTACACGACGATGGGCGTCGCGGCGAACACGTACTATCTCGATCTCGGCTTCACGCTGCCGCAGATCGCGCTCGTCTCGAAGGTGTACGGCGTGCTGATGACGCTCGGCGGCGCGCTGCTCGCGGGCGTGCTGATCAAGCGCATCGGCATTGCGCGGACGCTGCTCGTCGGCTGGATCCTGCTGACGGTCGCGAATCTCGCGTATGCGTACATCGCGAACATCTCGCCGGGCATCGGCTGGCTCGCGACCGTGGTCAGCATCGACAACATCGCCAACGGCATCGCCGGCACGGCGTTCATCGCTTACATGTCGTCGCTGACGAACACGGCGTACACGGCGACGCAGTACGCGCTGTTCGGCACGCTATGGAGCCTGCCGGCGAAGACGATCGCGAGCCAGTGGGGCGCCATCGTCGATGCGTGGGGTTACGGGCCGTTCTTCGTCTACACCGCGGCGATCGGCCTTCCGGCGCTGGTGCTGGTGCTCTGGGCGATCCGCCGCGAGCGCGCGCCTGAACAGGCATCGGGCGCCGCGTAACGCCGGATGTGCAACAATCCGGCGACGGGTCCATCGCATGGGGATGCGCATGACCGACATCCTGATCCGCGACGTCGACGACGCGATCGCCGAGCGCCTTCGACAGATTGCGGTCGAGCGGAACTGGCCGGTCAATCAGGTCATCGTGCACGCGCTTCGCGTCGCGCTCGGGCTCGGCGGCGAGGATCTCGTCAAGCGCGACCGGCAGGACATCGCGCACCTTCGCGGCACGTGGAATCCGGGCGAAACGGCGGCGTTTCGCGAGGCGTTGACCGCGTTCGAGCGCGTCGACGGGCAGCCGCTGTTCGCCGATGGCGAGGCGCCGCCTCGCGAGAGCGAGCTGCAGAAGGCCGCTGCGCGACGGCGCCAGGGCGGCTGATCAGGCGACGTTCGGATCGGCGGCGGCGTGGATCGCGCCGAGCACGCGCGCACCGCGCGCACCCGTGACGGCGGGAAGATTGCCCGGCGTCCCGGCGAGCCGCGCGCGCGCGAGCCAGGCGAAGCCTGCCGCTTCGACGTAATCCGGATCGAGGCCGAGCGCCGACGTGCTGTCGAGCGCCGCCGGCGCGAGACGTTCGCGCAGCGCGGACATCAATGCCGGATTGTGCACGCCGCCGCCGCAGGCGAAGACTTCGCGCGCGTCGGGCGCGTTCGCGCGGATCGCGTCGGCGATGCTGGTGGCGGACAGCG
>CALFNI010000189.1 GCA_937902695.1 uncultured Rhodanobacteraceae bacterium | reverse complement strand
CTTCCGATCTGTTCCTCGCGCTGCTCGCGCAGGGCTTCCCGCGCCTGACGACGATCACGCCCGATTCGCTGATTCCGACCGGCGATGAGAACGCGCATCCGGTCGGCATTCGCGCCGAGGTGCTCGTGCGCGACGATCGTGCCGTGATTCCGGATCTCGGGCTGATCGAAGGGATGGTCGCCGAGGCGGTCGCGGCCTGATCCGTCTGGCGCGGCCGGACTATCCCGACGCGCATTCCGCACGCCTCGTCCGATTCGCGGCTTGCACGCAAAGAACTCGCGCGCGACGATCCGGAAGTTCGCTGACCGGGGAGCCTCATGCGCCGCAATCCAGCCGCTATCGCGATCCTCGCCGGCGGCGGCGCCGCCGCGACGCTCGACATCATCTACGCGATCGTTTACTCGTGGATCCGCGCGAAGGTGCCGCCGATCGTGATCATGCAATCGGTCGCGAGCGGCGTGCTCGGCCAGCGTGCCTACGACGGCGGCGCTGCGACGGCGCTGCTCGGGCTCTGCCTGCACTACGCGATGGCCTTCATCATCGCGGCGATCTTCTGGCTCGCGAGCCGGCACCTCGCGTTCATGACCGCGCGCGCGGTCCCCGCCGGGCTCCTCTACGGCATCTGCGTCTACTTCGTCATGAACTTCGTCGTGCTGCCGCTTTCGGCGTTCCCGACGCAGATGACGTACACGCCGGTGCGCATGGCGATCAACATCGCCGCGCACATGGTGCTGTTCGGACTGCCGATCGCGCTCGCAACGCGCGCGGCATCGCGCGCCGCCTAGCGGCAGTCAGGCGGCGCGATGCGGATTCGCCGGCTCGATCGCACCGACGTCGCCGCCTGCGTCGACCTTCGGGCCACGCCGTGTCCGGTAAAGCCGCTGGCGCGCTAGTCGCCGACGATCCGCCAGCCGAAATAGAGCGCCGCGAAATCGACGTATTGCGCGGTGCCGCTCACGTTGAGCCTGAGCGTCATCTGCTGCTTGAAGAAGTCGCGCGCCTGGGCGTCGGTGAACCCGTACGTCGACATCAGCGTGCTCTTGCTGATGAGCCCCGCGATGCAGACGGCCGAATCGCGCGTGCGCTCGGTGACGTGCGTGCCGGGTTCGAGCGGCGTCTCGAACGTTTCCGACGAGGTCATGCCGGTCAGCAGCTGCCCGCCGAACGGAAGGCCGGTCGTCGGATCGATCAGCGACGGATCGTCGAGCATCGGATTCTCGATCGTGACCGTCGGCGTGTAGTTGAGGTGCGCGACGATGGGCGATGCGCCGTCGTTGCCGTAGCCGATCGTCAGGAACGGCGAGAACCAGTAGCAGAGCAGCGAGTGCGCGGCCCGCGCCGGAAGCGTGACGTGGCCGAGGTCGGTGTAGCTGAAGCTCGTCGAGGCCGGCGGCGGCGCTAGCACCGTGCACGGGAACGTGTCGCCCGTGCAGTCGGCGGCGAGATCGAAGTTGCCATCGGCGAGGCCGAGGAACTGAACGGCGCGGCCGAACGAATCGGCATCGCCCACGTCGTCCGGCGAAGGCGAAGCCGCGAGCGCGGCGGCGCCTTTCGGTGCGCCGTGCGGCACGGCCGTATCGGCCGATTGTCCGGGCGCGTCGATGTCGCGCGGCGCTGCGAGCGCGACGCCGAGACAGCTCATGAGCGTGAGTCCGGCTGCGATCCGGCCGGCGGCAGTGGTTCGGGCATTCATGCGCACATCCTCCTTGTGTTGGCCTGCAGTAGGTAATACTCGCAAAACCGGGCGTCGCTAGAGGTCGCCGATCAACGCCTGCATCGCTGCGAGCGCGGCGAGCCCGGCCGTCTCCGTGCGCAGGATGCGCGGACCGAGCCGAAGCCCGCGGAAACCCGCCGCGCCGAGCGCGGCGAGATCGTGCGAGGAAAGGCCGCCTTCGGGACCGACCGCAAGGGTCGCCTGTCCGCTTGCCGGCAGGTCGCGCGGCGCGACGTCGCCGTGCGGATTCAGCGCGAGCCGAAGTCCCGCGCTTTCGTCGAGCGACGCGGCCCAGTCCGCGAGCTTCACCGGCTCGCCGACCGCGGGCAGGCGCCGCCGTCCGCACTGCTCGCAGGCCGACGCGACGACCGCTTCCCAGTGCGCGACGCGCCGTTCGGCGCGTTCCGGATCGAGCTTGACCTCGGTGCGGTCGGTGACGATCGGCACGATCCGCGCGACGCCGAGCTCGGTCGCCTTCTGCAGGATCCAGTCCATTTTTTCGCCGCGCGCGATGCCCTGCGCGAGCGTGATGTGGAGCGGGCTTTCGCGATCCTCGGCCTCGGCCGAATCCAGCACGCGCGCGGTCACCGAGCGCTTGGCGAGCGAGGCGAGCTCGGCCTCGTATTCCTCGCCGGTGCCGTCGAAAAGCCGCAGCGGATGGCCGCGATCGAGGCGGAGCACGCGTGCGAGATGTTCGCCGGCCTGGATCGGGAGCTCGACCTCGCGACCCGGGCGAAGCGTTTCCGGCACGTAGATGCGGGGAATGCGCATGGCGTCTCCGTGCAGCCACCGACAGGACCCGTCCGGGAGTGCAGCGGGCCTTGCACGGACAGTACCGCGCCGTGCCTTCGATCGGTAGTGGGCGCCGGCACCGGCGAGGCAAGCACGTAGAGATGACAGGAAGTTAACGCTGCACGAAGTAGGAGTATTCTGGGCCGGCAAGCGGCCCCTTCCGGAGAACGCGATGAGTCAGATCGCCTGTTGCTTCTGGTGGCTCGTGCTGGGCTTCGTGCTCGGCTGGCTCGCCAACTGGCTGCTTTCGAAAGCGTTGCGCAGGGCTCCATCCGCGGCGACGCGCGTCGACACGGAAGGCGCCGAGCGCGCCGCCGTGGCGCATCACGACGCCATCGTCGAGGCCGCGTCGGCGCCGCCGGCACGCGTCATCGACGTCGGCGCCGCGCGCGCAGCCGGCTTCAACCTCAAGCACGACGACGATCTGACGATCATCGAAGGCATCGGGCCGCGCATCGACGAGCTCCTGCATCAGAATGGCGTCGCCTCGTTCGCGCAGCTGTCGCGGCTCGGCGTGCCGGAGATCCTCGAGATCCTCGAACGCGGCGGCCCGCACTTCCAGCTTGCGAACCCCGGATCGTGGGCGCGACAGGCCTCGCTCGCCTCGGAGAATCGCTGGGCCGAGCTCAAGCGGCTGCAGGAGGAGCTGATCAGCGGCCGCGCGCCCGGCGGCATCTGAGGCGAGGAGCACGCGATGAAGGACTTGCTCGACGCGCCTCGCTACTCGCGCACGACGTGGATCGTCGCGGCGTTGCTTCTGGTCGTGCTGGCGGTTCTCTGGCTCAGCGGACGCGGACCCGCCGACGGTGCATGCTGCGGCAGCGAGGCCGCCACCGGCGCGACCGCCCCGATGGCGCCCGCATTGACGCCGCCGCCGCCGATGCAGAGCGCGGCGAAAACGCCGGGACCGTTCGCGGTTCGGCTCGATGGCGACAAGCGCGTCGTCGAAGGCACCGTCACCGATGCGCAGACCAGGCAGCGCATCATGCAGGCGGCCGCGGCGGCCTACGGCGAAACGAACGTCGTCGACCGGATCGCGGTCGACGCGACAGCCGCGTCGTCGGCGTGCGCCACGAAGGCCGACACGCTGTTCGCCGCATTGAAGACCGATCCGCCGATCGGCATCGCCTGCGACACGCGCGGCGGTGTCACGCTGAGCGGCCAGGCGACGAGCGACGCCGACAGGGCGTCACGCGAGCGCTGGGCACACGATTTTTTCGGCGCCGACGCGACGATCACGAATGCGATAACGATCGCGGCGGCGCTGCAGCCCGTCACGCGCCCCGAGGACGTGCGCTGTGCCGCGCGCATGCCCGCGGCGGTCACGTTCCGGACCGCGTCGAGCCGCATCGACGCGAAGGGTCGCGCGTTGCTCGATGCGATCGTGCCGTGCCTCAGGAACGGCAGGTTCGAGATCGCGGGCTACACCGACAACATCGGCACGGCCGACGACAACCTCGCGCTCTCCAGGGCGCGCGCGGAATCCGTGCGCGCGTACGTGATGCTGAAGGGCGTCGACGCGGATCGCGTCGTCGCCGCCGGCTACGGCGCCGAGCACCCGATCGGCGACAACGGGACACCGGCCGGCCGCGCGAGCAACCGGCGCATCGAGTTCGTCAAGAAGTAGCGACGATCGCGACAACGTCGCGCGGCTCAGGCGATCGCCTTGCCGATCCCTTCGATCGCGACATCGACCATGAGGTCGATCTCCTCCGGCGTGACGCAGAACGGCGGCATGAAGTAGACGACGTTGCCGAGCGGCCGCAGCACGACGCCGCGTTCGAGCCCGTGCCGGTAGACGCGCAGGCCGCGCCGCTCCGAGGCAGGAAACGGCTCTCGCGTGGAGGTGTCCTTGACCAGCTCGATGGCCGCGATCATGCCGGTCTGCCGCACGTCGCCGACATTCGGATGCGAGGCGAGCGGCGCTATGCGCTTGGCCAGATGCGCCGCGAGCGCGCGATTGCGTTCGAGCACGGGCTCGTCGCGCAGCACTGAGAGCGTCGCGAGCGCCGCGCGGCACGCGAGCGGATTGCCGGTGTAGCTGTGCGAATGCAGGAACGCCTTGCCGGCCGAATATTCGGCGTAGAACGCGTCGTAGACGTCGTTCGTCGTCAGCACCGCCGACAGCGGCAGCGTTCCGCCGGTGAGGCCTTTGGACAGGCACAGGAAATCGGGCGCGATCGCGCCTTGCTCGCACGCGAACAGCGTGCCGGTGCGGCCGAAGCCGACCGCGATCTCGTCGGCGATCAGGTGCACGTCGAACTCGTCGCAGAGCGCGCGCAGGCCCGTCAGGTAACCCGCGTCGTGCATGCGCATCCCGCCCGCGCACTGCACGAGAGGCTCGACGATGACGGCGGCGATCGTGCGCGCGTCGCGTTCGAGGATCCGGCGCAGCTCGCCGAGCCGCCGGGCCGCGCAGGCGGCCGCGCTTTCGCCCGGCATCGCCTCGTACGCGTCCGGCGACGGCGCGAAGATCGGCTCGAGCAGCAGCGGCGCGTACGTTTGCCGGTACAGCGCGACGTCGGTCACCGACAGCGCGCCCAGCGTCTCGCCGTGATAGCTCCCGGTCAGTGCGACGAAGCGCGTCCGCGCCGGCTCACCCCGGTTGCGCCAGTAGTGGAACGACAGTTTCAGCGCGACCTCGACCGCGCCCGATCCGTTGTCCGCATAGAAGACGCGACGAAGCATGCCGTCGCGGCCTCGCTCACGCGGCGCGATCGCGACGAGCGCTTCGGCGAGCTCGATCGCGGGCTCGTGCGTGAACCCGGCCAGCATGACGTGATCGAGCCGGTCGAGCTGTTCGTTGAGGGCCGCGACGATGCGCGGATGCCGGTGGCCCAGGAGGCACGTCCACCACGAGCTGACGGCGTCGAGATAGCGCCGTCCGTCGTGGCCCATGAGCCAGGCGCCGTCGGCGCGGGCGATCGGCACCATCGGCAGCGTTTCGTGATCGTGCATCTGCGTGCACGGATGCCAGACGACGGCGAGGTCGCGCGCGGCGAGGCGGTTCGCAAGCGAGGAGTCCATGGCCTATGATCCCGGCCATCACCACAGCCGCACAAGCTCGCCATGCGCCGTGTCCCCGAATTCCGCCGCCCGAGGCGTCAGACCCGCGGCTTCACGCTGATCGAGATCCTCGTCGTCGTCGTGATCCTCGGCATCCTCGCGATGATCGTCGTGCCGCGTGTCATGGAGGAGCCGGGTCGCGCGCGCGTCGTGCGCGCCAGGCAGGACATCGCGAGCGTCGTCGCGGCGCTCAACATCTACAAGCTCGACAACTTCGTCTATCCGACCACCGAGCAAGGCCTCGATGCGCTCGTCACGAAGCCGGCCGGACAGCCCGAAGCGCCGAACTGGTCGCAGCGGCTCGATCGCGTGCCGAAGGATCCGTGGGGCCATCCGTACCAGTACCAGCATCCGGGCCAGCATGGCGATGTCGACGTCTTCAGCTACGGGGCCGACGGCAAGCCGGGCGGCGAGGGCGAAGCGGCCGACATCGGCAACTGGGATCAGTAGGCGGCAGCGAGTCCTCCGGCCGGCGTCGCGACGATGAAGCACCGGATCTCCGCAGCGCGGCCGGCGAGCGGGTTCAGCCTGATCGAGCTCCTCGTCGTGGTCGTGATCGTCGCCGTGCTCGCGCTGGCCGTGACGCTATCGGTCGCCGGCGGCGCCGATCGCCAGCTCCGGCGCGAAGGCGATCGCTTCGAAACGCTGGTCCACTTCGCGTGCGAAAAAGCCGAGCAGGCCGGCCGCGAAATCGGCGTCGATGTCGGCGCCGGCGGATACGCATTCCGGCAGCTCGACGGCGACACCTGGCAGGCCATCGCCGCGGACAGCGAGATGCGCCCGCGATCCTGGCTCGACGGCATGCACGTGACGTTGTCGCGCGAAGGCCGCAGCGTCGATCTCGCCGCGCGCGAAGCGCCGCCGGAGATCGTCTGCTTCTCGTCGGGCGAGATGACGCCGTTCGCGCTGACGCTTGCGCTCGGCGACGCGAAGCCGTATCGCATCACCGGCAGCGACGACGGCACGACGAAGCGCGACAGCGTCGAGGCGCGCCCGTGAGACGCCGCGCGCCGCACGGCTTCACGCTGATCGAGGTGCTGATCGCACTCGCCGTCGTCGCGCTCGCGCTGCTCGCGTTGACGCGCACGGCCGCGCTCGAAGTCCGTGACTTCGACATGCTGCGCGAGCGCACGCTCGCCGGCTGGGTCGCGGCGAACGTGCTCGCCGAAGCGCGCGTTTCCGGCGCACTGCCGCCGGCCGGCACGAGCGACGGCCGCGTCGAGCTCGGCGGACGCGCCTGGCACTGGAGGCGCGAGGTGAGCGCGACCGCCGACGCCGATATCCGGCGCATCGACATCCGCGTATACGCCGGCGAGGCGACGGATCCGGTCGCGAGCCTCAGCGGATTCGCCGCGGCGACGCTGAATCCATGAGCGTTCGCGCGCGCGGGTTCTCGCTGATCGAGCTCCTCGTTGCGCTCGCCGTGTTCGCCGCACTCGCCGCCGCGGCCTATGGCGGCCTCGCGCAGATCGCGCAGACGCGCGGCGCGCTCGCCAGGCAGCAGGACCGCTTCGCAGAGATCGTGCGCGCGGTTTCGATGCTCGAGCGGGATCTCCGCCAGGCCGTCTCGCGCCCCGTGCGCGGCCGCGGTCGCGAAGACCATCTGCCCGCGCTCGCCGGCACGGGCGATCGGATCGAGCTGACGCGGATCGGCTTCGCGAACCCGCTCGCCGAGCCGCGCAGCAATCTCGAGCGTGTCGCATACGCCGTCGATGGGCAAAGGCTGATGCGCGGCCGCTACGCGGCGCTCGATCGCCCGCCCGACGCCGCGCCGATCGCAACGGCCGTGCTCGACGGGACACGAGCACTGAGCTTTCGCTATCTCGGCAGCGACGGCGCATGGCGCAGCGCGTGGCCGCCGTCCGACGCACCGGCCGGGGCGCCGCAGCCGTACGAGCTCTTGCCGCGCGCAATCGAGTTCCGCGTCGCGACAAACGACGCCGGCGAGTTGCGCCGCGTCGTCGAATTGCCGTCGACGCCGCCTGACACAGCCGCCGGCGCGACGCTGCAGCGGAACGCAGGAACACCGTGAACGGCGCGCATCGACAGCGCGGCATCGCGCTTCTGATCGCGCTGCTGACGGTCGCGCTCGCCGCCGTGCTGATCGCGGGCCTGCTCGATCGGGGCGAGCTCGCGCTCGCGCGCACGCGCAACGCGCTGCGCGGCGAGCAGGCAGAGGCGTATGCGCAAGGCCTCGAAGCCTATGCGGCGCGCGTGCTGATCAAGGACGCCCCGGATGCAGGCGACTCGAACACCGATCCCTGTTCGATGCCCCTGCCGCGGCAGACGGTGCCGGGCGGCGGGCTCAGCGCTTCGATGCACGATCTAAACGGGTGATTCCCTCTCAACCATCTCGACAGCCAGCGCTACGGCGGGGCATGGGAGACCATGTTCCAGAAACTCCTCTCCGTGCGCGGCGTCGATCCCGCGCTGCTCGACGCG
>CALFNI010000188.1 GCA_937902695.1 uncultured Rhodanobacteraceae bacterium | reverse complement strand
AGACAGGTGCCGACCGCGGCGTCGACGCCGCCGTGGCGGACGAGGATCATGTCCAGTGTAATCCGGAGCTGTCAGTACTTGCCGAGCGTACCATCGTCCGGGCGCGGCGCCGCGCGGCGTGCCTAAGGTGCGCAGCATTCTTTTTCATTGCGCGGACGCGCAGCCGTGTGCTCGGACCGCAACGACGCGCCGGACCGGCCGAGCCGTTATCATCGCCGCATGGCCGATCGTTACGACGTCCTGATCGCCGGCGGCGGGCTCGTCGGCGCAAGCCTCGCCATCGCGCTCGACGGCGCGGGCCTTCGCGTCGCGCTTGCCGAAGCGGTCGCGCCGCGCGCGGATCTGATGCCGAGCTACGACGAGCGCAACCTCGCGCTCGCGGCCGCGAGCGTCAACGCGCTCGCCGCGCTCGGCGTGCTCGATGCGGCGGCGCCGACGCAGCCGATCACGCATATCCACGTGAGCCGTCGCGGCGATTTCGGCAGCGTCAGGCTCGACGCGAATGAAATGGGCCTGGCCCGGTTCGGCGCGACGATTCCGGCCCGCGAGCTCGGCAACGCGCTGCTGCGTCGCCTCGATCGTTGCACGGCGCTCGCGCGACTTGCGCCTGCCGAAGTCGTCGCGATCGAAACGGACGACGAGCGCGTCGCGCTTCGCCTGCGCACGCCGGATGGCGAGCGCGACGTCGAGGCGAAGCTGCTCGTCGGCGCCGACGGCACCGAGTCGTTCGTGCGGCGCACGCTCGGCATCGGCGTCGAGCGGCACGACTACGGCCAGTCCGCGTTCGTCACGACGCTGACGCTCGGAAAGCCGCTCGACGGCAATGCGTACGAGCGCTTCACCGATGCGGGACCGGTCGCGCTGCTGCCGCTCGGCGGCACGCGCGCGGGCCTCGTCCTCAGCGTGCCCGCCGCACAAGCCCCGCAGGTGGCGGCGCTCGACGATGCCGCGTTCATCGCGTTCGTGCACGAACGCTTCGGCTGGCGCGCCGGGCGCTTTTCGCGGCCCGGCCGGCGTAAGGCGTTTGCGCTGGCGCGCTCGCTCGCGACGCGCACGACCGCGCAGCGCACGGTGCTCGTCGGCAATGCCGCGCAGACCGTGCATCCGATCGGCGCGCAAGGCTTCAACCTCGGCCTGCGCGACGCGCTGACGCTCGCGGAGCTCCTGCGCGCGTCGAACGAAGATCCCGGCCGCGAGGCATTGCTCGCCCGGCACGTCGAGCGCCGCGCCGCCGATCGCGACGCGACCGCGCGTTTCAGCGACGACCTCGTGCGCCTGATGACGAACGATTTCGCGCCGCTGCGCCTCGCGCGCTCGCTCGGCTTCCACGCGCTCGATCGCATCGCGCCGCTGAAGCGGCGCTTTGCGCTGCGCGGCATGGGTTTTCGCGGCGACACGCCGCTGCTGGCGCTGATGCGATGAGCCGGCGCGGCGAGCTCGATGCCATCGTGGTCGGCGGCGGCGCGATCGGCGCTGCGCTCGCGCTCGGCCTTGCGCGCGACGGGTTCGACATCGCGCTCGTCGAAGCGCGCGCGCCGACGCCGTGGAACGCGAGCGACGATGTCGACCTGCGCGTCGTCGCGCTCGCGTCCGACGCGCGCCTGCTGTTCGAGAATCTCGGCGTCTGGGCCGCGATCGCCGGTGCACGCATCGGCCCATATCGGCGCATGCGCGTCTGGGATGCGCTCGCGCCCGGCGAGCTCGCGTTCGACGCCGCCGAGAATGGCGAGGCCGCGCTTGGCTGGATCGTCGAGAACGGACTCGTCCAGCACGCGCTCTGGAGCGCGCTCGGCGCAGAGCCGCGCGCGCGTGTCCTGTGTCCGGCAGAAGTCGCCGGCGTCGACAACGACGACGAGGGCGTCGCCGCAACGCTCGCGGACGGCACCCGCCTTCGCGCGCGCGTGCTCGTTGCGGCGGACGGCGCCCAATCGCCGCTGCGCAAGGCGCTCGGCATCGATTGCGACGACCGCGACTACGCGCAGCGTGCGGTGGTGGCGAATGTCGCGACGGCGCGTCCGCACGAGGAAACGGCATGGCAGCGCTTCCTGCCCGGCGGCCCGCTCGCGTTCCTGCCGCTCGCCGATGGCCGCAGCTCGATCGTCTGGTCGCTGCCGGGCGCGGAGGCCGCGCGCGTGCTCGCGCTCGACGATGCGGCCTTCCGCGCGGAGCTCGGCGCCGCATTCGATTTCAGGCTGGGCGAAATCGTATCGTCGACGCCGCGCGCAGCGTTTCCGCTGCGCCTGCGGCTCGCGAAACGCTATGTCGCCGGACGGTCCGTGCTCGCGGGGGACGCGGCGCACGTCGTGCACCCGCTTGCCGGGCAGGGCATGAATCTCGGCTTTCGCGACGTCGCGTGCCTGCGGCGCGTGCTGCGCGACGCGCGCGACCGCGGCGGCGACTTCGGCGCCCCGCACGTGCTGCGCCGGTACGAGCGCGAGCGGCGCAGCGAGAATGCGCTGGCGGCGCACGGGCTCGATGCGATCGAGCGCCTGTTCGGCGCAACCGATCCGCTGACGCCGACGCTCCGCGGCGCCGGGCTTGCGCTCGTCGATCGGCTCGCGCCGGTCAAGCACGTCTTCGCCGCGATCGCCGCGGGGCGGTCCTGAGGCGGTACGCTCGTCCGGCGCCGTGCGACAAAGTGACGATTTGCGCGAAGGACGAGTGAAGTCGTGCAGCGCGGCCTTGGCCGCGATGACGAGGCCCGGAAACCGCGCCTGTGACGACGCCTACTTCTCCCATCGATAATTGATGCCCGCGCGATTCCCCGTCGTCGCACATCGGGCGCGACGTACATCCGCTTGA
>CALFNI010000187.1 GCA_937902695.1 uncultured Rhodanobacteraceae bacterium | reverse complement strand
ACATGAACGCCGTGAAATCCGAGCAGCGCGCGGCCTGCTGCATGTTGTGCGTGACGATCGCGATCGTGAAGTGTTCCTTGAGCTCGGCGACGAGCTGCTCGATCTTGCCGGTCGCGATCGGATCGAGCGCCGAGGTCGGCTCGTCGAGAAGGATCACCTCGGGCTTCAACGCGACCGCGCGCGCGATGCACAGGCGCTGCTGCTGGCCTCCGGAGAGGCCGAGCGCGCTTTGCTTCAGCTTGTCCTTCGCCTCCTCCCACAATGCGCCCTGGCGCAGCGCCTGCTCGACGCGGATGTCCATGTCGGCGCGCGAGAGCTTTGCGGAAGTTCGTACGCCGAACGCGATGTTGTCGTAGATCGACATCGGAAACGGCACCGGCTTCTGGAACACCATGCCGACCTTCGAGCGCAGCCGGTTCAGCGGGTACCTCGCGTCGAGGATGTTCTCGCCGTCGAGCATCACCTCGCCCCTGGCCTCGAGCTTGGGATAGATCGAATAGATCCGGTTGAAGACGCGCAGCAGGGTGGACTTGCCGCAGCCCGAGGGTCCGATCAGCGCGGTGACGCGCTTCTCGGCGATGTCGAGGCTGACGTTCTTGATCGCGTGGAAGCCGTTGTAGAAGAAATCGAGCTTGCGCGCGGCCATCTTGGGCACCCGCGCGGCCGCGGGCGAGGCGGCCGCCGCGGCGGACTGCCCCGGCGTCGAGAGAGCGAAGGCGGCGGAATTAGTCATTGGGCACCTTGTTGCGCAGAAGTATCGCGCGGGAGACGACGCTGAGCAGCAGGACGAATACGGTCACGACGAACGCGCCGGCCCAGGCCAGCGCATGCCACGATTCGTACGGGCTCATCGCATACTGGAAGATCACGACCGGAACGCTCGCCATCGGCGACGTCAGGTCGGCCGTCCAGTACTGGTTGTTGAGCGCGGTGAAGAGAAGCGGCGCGGTCTCGCCGGAGATGCGTGCGAGCGCGAGCAGGATGCCGGTGACGATGCCCGGCAGCGCCGAGCGGTACAGCACCTGCATCGTCACCTTCCATTGCGGGATGCCCAGCGACAGCGCCGCCTCGCGCATCTGGCTCGGCACGAGCTGCAGCATCTCGTCGGTCGTGCGCACGACGACCGGCAGCACGATCAGCGCGAGCGCGAGCGAGCCGGCGTAACCCGAGAAGTGCCCGGTCTGGCGCACGACCAGCGTGTACACGAAGAGGCCGAGCACGATCGACGGCGCGGACAGGAGGATGTCGTTGACGAAGCGGATCGTCTCGCCGATCGCGCGCTTCTTCGCGAACTCGGCGAGATACGTGCCGGCGGCGACGCCGATCGGCGTTCCGATCAGGATCGCGCCCAGGCTCATGATGAGGCTGCCGAAGAGTGCGTTCGCGATGCCGCCGTCGGCGCCCGGCGGCGGCGTCATCTCGTAGAAGAGCGCCGGCTTCATCGCGGCGAGGCCGGTCTTCAGCGTCGTCCA
>CALFNI010000186.1 GCA_937902695.1 uncultured Rhodanobacteraceae bacterium | reverse complement strand
GCACTTCGAGCCCTTCGGCGCTGGCGCCGACGAGCAGCGTGATCAGGTTGATGTCCTCGTGCGCGCCGGCGCGGACGTTCGGGATGTCGCTCGACGTGATCGGCGGATAGTGGATCGGGCGCAGGATCGAATTGCCGAAGTTGGTCTTGTCGTCGAAATACCGCTCGGGGAGATCGATGTGCAGCGCGAGCGCGCGCAGCACGCGCGAGCCGAGCCGGTCGAGCGCGTCGTAGAGCCCATAGCCCGCTGCGTGGAAGTCGGCGACCTCCGCCGGCCAGACGTTCGGCGCCATCAGGTTCGCGTACTTCGAATCGCGCGGGATCTCGCGGCCGATGTGCCAGAACTCCTTGAGATCGGGATAGCGCGAATCCTTCGCCGTTTCGATGCCGAACGGCGTGTAGCCGCGCGCACCGCCGGCGCCCTCGAGGTGGTATTGCAGCTTCACGTCGGCCGGCAGCGCGAAGAAGCGCCGGAACGCATCGTAGGCGCGCCCGATCAGCGCGGAATCGATGCCGTGGCCGCGGATGCCCGCGAAGCCCCATTCGCGATACGCGGCGCCGAGCTCGGCGACGAACGCGTCGCGATCGGTTTCGTAGCGGCGGATGTCGAGTGTCGGAATCGTCGTCGTCACCGTCCGATTATCGACGATTTTCGGCGGATCGGCCGGTACTGCGGCGTCAGCCTTGCGGATCGCCGAAGCGGTTCGGTCCCGGCGTGCCGTCGATCCATGCGTTGAGCGCGACGTTCAGCGCGATGCCGACGAGCGGCACGAGCATGAGCGTCGCGTACAAGGCCGAGCGGTCGACGTCGTGCCAGCGCTTCGCCGAGTTCGCCCAGACGCACCAGAAGTAGACGTAGACGCACGCAGTCTGCAGCGTCGACATCCGCGGATCGGGCTGCTCCGCGATCGCATCGGGATACATCGTGGTGATCGCGAGCGCGAACGCGACGAGGACGACGAGCCGGATCAGGTACGACGTGCGGTTGATCCTTCCGCCAAACCAGAAGAGCGACACGAACGGGTTCATGCGGATGATCCGCCGACGGGATCGTCCGACTTACGTGAAAGCGCGAAGGATTCGGCGCGCGCCGGAACGGCGCGGCACCGTCACGCGGCGAGTTTCGCGGCCGCCGCCTTCACCGCCGCCGCGAGCTCGTCCGAGAGCCGCGCCACGATCGCATCGTCCGCCGCCTCGACCGTCACGCGCACCAGCGGCTCCGTCCCCGACGGCCGCAGCACGACGCGCCCCTGCCCTTCGAGCTCGCCGCGCACGCGCGCGAGCACGCGCTGCACGTCGGCGTCGGCGACCAGCGCCGCGCCGCCCGCGACGCGGATGTTCACCGTCGTCTGCGGGATCTTCTGCATGCCGGCGACCGCCTCGTCGAGTCGCCGGCCGTTCCGCGCGAGCACGTCGAGCACCTGCAGCGCGCTCACGATCGCATCGCCGCTGGTCATGCGATCGAGGCAGAGGATGTGCCCCGAAGTCTCGCCGCCGAGCATGCCGCCGTGCTCCTTGAGCTGCTGCAGCACGTAGCGGTCGCCGACGTTGGCGCGCACGAACGGCACGCAGAGACCGTGCATCGCGCGCTCGAGCCCGTAGTTGCTCATCAGCGTGCCGACAAGCGGGCCGCGCAGGCGGCCGGTCGCATGAAAATCGGCGGCCAGCGCATACAGGATCTGGTCGCCGTCGACGATGGCGCCATGCCGGTCGACCATCTGCACGCGATCGCCGTCGCCGTCGAAGGCGATGCCGAGATCGGCGCCGCGCTCGACGACCGCGCGCGCGAGCGCCTGCGGTTTCGTCGAGCCGACGTCGCGGTTGATGTTGAGTCCGTCGGGCCGGTTGCCGATCGCATCGACGTGTGCGCCGAGCTCGCTGAACACCTTCGGCGCGATCTGGTACGTCGCGCCATGCGCGCAGTCGAGGACGATCGAGAGGCCGCGCAGGCTCAGGCTCGCCGGCACGGTCGATTTGCAGAACTCGGCGTAGCGGACGGCGGCATCCTCGATGCGGACGACCTTGCCGATCGCTTCGGAATCGACGGTCGTGAACGGCGCCTCGAGCTCGCGCTCGATCGCATGCTCGACGTCGTCGTCGAGCTTCTCGCCGGACGCCGAGAAGAACTTGACGCCGTTGTCCTGGTGCGGGTTGTGCGATGCGCTGATGACGATGCCCGCGCTCGCGCGCAAGCTGCGCGTCAGGTAGGCGACGGCCGGCGTCGGCATCGGACCGAGCAGTCGCACGTCGGCGCCGGCGGCGACGAGGCCCGCTTCGAGCGCCGATTCGAACATGTAGCCGGACACGCGCGTGTCCTTGCCGATCACGACGGTCGCCTTGCCCGATGCGCCCGCGAGCACGGTGCCGGCCGCGCGGCCGAGCTTCAACATGAACTCGGCCGTGATCGGCCACTCGCCGACGCGGCCCCGGATGCCGTCCGTTCCGAAATACTTGCGCTCGCCCACGGTCGATCCTTCCCTGTTCGCGTTCTAGTCTGCCGGAGCCGGCGCTCACCGTAAACGAAACGCCCCGCGGGTGCGGGGCGTTTGATTCATGTTGCGCGCGAACGCACGATCAGTCGCCCATCTGCTTCTGGCGGTGCTCCCAGCGCTCCTGGGCGTCGAGCGAAAGCGTCGCGATCGGGCGTGCTTCGAGCCGCTCGAGGCCGATTTCCTCGTCGGTCTCCTCGCAGTAGCCGTAACGGCCTTCCTCGATGCGCTTGAGCGCCTTGTCGATCTTCGCGATCAGCTTGCGGT
>CALFNI010000185.1 GCA_937902695.1 uncultured Rhodanobacteraceae bacterium | reverse complement strand
TCCTGCTGCGACTGCCCGCGCCCGGCGTGCTTCGCGTCACGCTCGCCCTCGCGATCACGGTGACGGTGGCTGCCGCAAGCTGGCACGTGATGGAACAGCCGCTGCAGCGGCTCCGCAAGATCGTTCGCGCGGCGCCTCGAGCGCCGGATCCGGTTGCACAGATGAGCCGATGCGCCGACGGATCCGCGTAGTGCGCCGTCGCGCCGCGACGCGGACCACGTCAGGGCAGGGTCGCCGCGTCCGGCGCGCGCCGCTCGATCTCGAACGGCAGGATATCGGGTGCGGCGGCGCCGGCCGACAGGATGAACGCCATCGCCTGGTCGACGGTCCAGTCGGTCGCGACGAGCCGCTCGATCGGTACGATCTCGAGATAGCCGCCGGTCGGATTCGGCGTCGTCGGCACGTACACGGCGGCGAGCTCGCGGCCGCCCGCATCGGCGAACGTGCGCGTCACGAAGCCGATCGATTTGAGTTCCGGCGAGGGGAAATCGATCAGCACGACGCGCTGCGTGCCGGCCGGCTTCTTCTGGATCAGGCTCATCAGTTTCTTGGTGCCGCCGTAGATCGTGTGCGCGAGCGGAATACGCTGGATCAGGCCTTCGAATATCGCGATCAGGCGCCTACCGAATACGTGGCTCGCGCCCCAGCCCGTGATGTAGAGCGCGACGATCGTGACGACGAACGCGAAGATCGAGACGAGCCAGCCCTGGTTGAGCCGCCCGATCGTTTCGGGGAACGCGCCGGCGAGCGCCGAGAAGATCGCCGTGACCAGCGGCAGATTCACCTGCGAGAGCAGCGAGAAGATGAACTTGAAGACGGCCCAGGTCAGCCAGATCGGGATGAATGTCAGAAGGCCGGTGATCAGGTAGCGCTGTATGTAGAGCGGTCGCATGGGAGCCGTCGGTAGGGAGATCGGCGAAGCGGATTGCAGGAAGCGCCAGCCGGGCAGTGCGCGCGCGATCGGCGCGAAGCGTCGACTCCGGCTTTTTTACGAGGCCGCCGGGCGGCCGCCCTCACTTGCTCCTGGCGAGCCGCGCATTATCCGCGGAAATCTCGCGCAGCACACGGAATCCTGTCGTCGTGTATCCGATGTCGGCGGCGCTCGTCGTCTCGCGCCAGACTGCGGCCGGGTCGCGCTCGTCGCGCCACGACAGGCCGCGGATCACGCGCTCGCGGCAATCGCCGTTGCCCGACGGCTTGGCGCAATCGGCGGTCCAGACGGCGACGTTGCCGACGACGTCGTAGAGTCCGAAACGCGATGCGGGAAAGCGGCCCACCGGCGCCGTGTTCGCGAAGCCGTCGTCGCAGGAAGACGGGCTGAAGTTGCCGCCGCCGCAGCCGCTCGCGACGACGATCGCCTGCGCGACGTGCATCCATTCCTGCTGCGTCGGCAGGCGATAGCGCTCGCCGGTCTGGCGCGAGAGCCAGTCGGCGTAGGCCTTCGCGTCCTGCCAGCTGACGCAGACGACCGGATGGTCCTCGCCCTGCGCGAAGCCCGGCGCTTCCCAGTTGTATTCTTTGAACCGGCCGAAGAAGCTGTTCGATTCGCGGCATCGGGCTGCCGGCCGGCCGGTCGCCTTGGCGAAGCGCTCGTACGCGCCGCGCGTCACGTCGGTCACGCCCATCGCGAACGGATACTCGAGGCGATCGCCGACTTCCGCGCGCACTGGAATCAGCGCGAGCTCGGGGCCGCCGCGATCGTGGAAGCGGCCGCCGTCACGGACCAGCCTGGCGGGTCGATCGAGATCGGTCTTGAGCTGGCTCGCATCGCGGTTGTCGAGCTTGTCGAGCGCCGGCACGAGCGAGGCGAGCGGCGCGAGATCGCCGGCGTCGAACGGTCCGTGGCCGCGCTGGCGCTTGAGGTCGATCGCATCGCGCACCGCGACGCGGTAGCCGTCGAACGCCTTGGTCTTCTTGAGCTTGGCCGCGTCGGCGAGCGCGATTGCGTGCTCGATGCCTGCGGCGGCGCTCTCGGCGTCGGCGCGCGAGATCGCGTCGGCCGTGCTCGAGCCGAGCGGCGCGAACAGGCCTTCGATGCCGCCGATCGTGTCCTTGCGCGTCGGATCGCCTTTCAACGCGGCGAGGTAGCGTTCGCTTGCGCTGTGACCCTTCGATGCGAAGAGCTTGCCGTGCGCGGCGAGATCCTTCGCTTCGGCCAGCATCGCATCGATCGCGGCCGTGTCGACGACGGGTGCGGCCGGCTCCGTCGACAGGGGCATCTCGGCCGCGTTCGCGTTCGCGCTTGCGGTCGAGCCCGCGGCCGGAACGACGACGGCGGTGTGCAGCGCGGCCTGGATCGCATCGCTCGGCGCCGGCGTCGCCGCGTTCGCATTCGGTGGTACCGCCGCGGGCCCCGGCGCGTGCGGCAGCAGCACGATCAGGCTCGCGAGCGCGACCGCGATGCCGAGCCCGATCGCGAGCGCGCGCGTGCGGCGCGGGATCGCCGCGGTCGTTTCGCGGACTTCGCGCCACCAGCGCGCGGGCCCTTTCTTCGGCGGCGCCGCGATGCGGGCCTGCAGCGCATCGAGTCCGGCGAGCACTTCCTCGGCATTCTGGAAGCGCGCTTCGGGCCGCTTCGCCATCGCCTTGTCGATGAACGGCTGCCAGATGCGCCGCATCGGCGGCAGGCGCGGAACGGGCATCTCGATGTGCGCGAGCGCGACGGACAGCGTATCGGGACCGCGGAACGGCATCTCGCCGGTGAGGAGCTCGTAGCACAGCACGCCGAGGCTGTAGATGTCGGAGCGTCCGTCGAGCGGCTGGCTGCGCGCCTGCTCGGGGCTCATGTAGCCGGACGAACCGATCGTCGCGCCTTCGCGCGTCACGCGCGGCTGGTGCGTGTCGCTGAGCGCGATGCCGAAATCGGCGAGCAGCGGCCGATCGAGCTTGTCGAAGAGGACGTTCTCGGGCTTGACGTCGCGATGCACGATCCCTTGTTCGTGCGCGTAGCCGAGCGCGTCGGCGATCGAGCGGATCACCTCGAGGATGCGCGGCTGATCGTCGCGCAGATTCCTGCCGGCGAGATCGCCGTTCGGCAGGTACGGCATCGTGTAGTAGATCTGGCCGCTCGACGTGCGGCCGACGTCGAAGATGTTGACGATGTGCGGATGATCGAGCCGCGCGATCGTGCGCGCCTCATGCTCGAAGCGCCTGACGAGGTCTTCGGAATGCGTGTGATCGGTGGCGAGCACCTTGAGCGCGACGGGCCGCCCGAGCGAACGCTGGATGCCGAGATACACGGTCGCCATGCCGCCGAGCCCAAGCCGGCGCACGATGCGATAACCCTCGACCTCGAACGGGAGCTTCAGCTGGCTCAACTGGTTACGACCCGATCCTCACCCGATACCGATTCTAGCCAAGCCTGCGTGGAGAAAACGGTCAAATCGCCGGCGGCGGCGGCGGAAAACGCCGGGTCCCCCACAGTTTGTGGCACGCTAGGCGCGCCGCAAGCGGTGGTTCGCCTGGCGCGCCGCGACGAAGATGAATGAACGGACCGAAGGCCGACATGGGTGCGGGTGCGCCCGGCGTTCCGCATGCTCCGGGACGAAACGAGCGGAGCCGGCCGGCCGGTGACGGGCGCGCCTTGATCGTCGCGCTGATGGGTCTGCCGGGCGCGGGCAAGAGCACCGTCGCGCGAATGCTCGAGCGCAGGCTCGGTTTGCGCAGGGTCTGCCGCGACGCGATCCGGCAGGCGATGTTCCCCCGTTGCGACTACACGTTCATCGAGAAGCGCGCCGCATTCCGCACGGTACTGCTCGCGGTCGAGATCAATTGCCTCCTCGGCGAGCCGAGCGTCATCGACGGCATGACATTCTCGCGGCGCGGGGATTTCGACGAGGTCGCATCGCTCGCCGACCGGCACGGCTTCGACGTGCTGCCGCTGCTGATCGATTGTCCGGCCGCATTGGCGCGCGAACGCATCGCGCGCGCTCTCGCGGAACGGCGGCACCCGGCCGAGGATCGCGAGCCCGAGCTCGTCGATAT
>CALFNI010000184.1 GCA_937902695.1 uncultured Rhodanobacteraceae bacterium | reverse complement strand
TGCTCGAGCGCCAGCTGCTCGGGCATGACGTGAAGGACGCCGCCTCGACGCCGCACGCGTTGAATCCGCTGCCGCAACGGCCCGCCGCGATGCAGAAGCTCGAAGGCGCGGACTCGTCGGCGACGCCGACACACCGGTCGATCGCCGACGATGCGACGACGCTCAGGAACGGCCTCAGGCCCGTCTGGCACGCCGCGCTGACCGCGATTGACGGCGCATCGAACGGCACCGTCGGCAAGATCGGCAAGGCGTTGCCCGCGAATGCGGCGGAGTTCGTCAGGACGATGCTGCCGGCCGCGCAGGCGGCAGCCGACAAGCTCGGCGTCTCGGTGCGCGCCGTGCTCGCGCACGCCGCGCTCGAAACGGGCTGGGGCAGGCACATGCCGCGCGCCACGAACGGCGCGAGCAGCAACAATCTCTTCGGCATCAAGGCGGGGTCGAGCTGGGACGGCGCGAAGGCGCGCGTCGCGACGACCGAATACGAGGACGGCGTCGCCGTTCGCCGCGTCGACAGCTTTCGCGCCTACAGCTCGCCGACGGCCGCGTTCAACGACTATGCCGACCTCATCGCCGGCAATCCGCGCTATTCGGCCGCGCTCGGCCACGGCGACAACGTCAGGGGCTTCGCGGCCGCGCTCCAGCGCGGCGGCTATGCGACCGATCCGGCCTATGCGGCCAAGCTCGCGCACATCGCCGATTCGGCGCCGATGCGCGAGGCGCTCGCCGCGCTAAAGAATCCGTCGGCGCTGCCGACACTGTGACCCAGGAGCTCGTACTCGAGGCCGTCCCATGACCGATATATTGTCCACCGGCATATCCGGCCTGCTGGCTTCGCAGCTGGCGCTGAATACGACCGGGCACAACATCTCGAACGTCAACACGGCCGGCTATTCGCGCCAGCAGGTCATGCTCGGCGCGCGCACGCCGGACCGGTTCGGCAATACGTACGTCGGCACCGGCGTCAACGTCGAAGGCGTGCGCCGCCTTTACGATTCGTTCCTGACCGGCCAGGTCCGCGACACGGCCGGCGCGCAGAGCCGCCTCTCGACGTTCAGCGATCTCGCATCGCAGGTCGACAACATGCTGTCCGATCCGAATGCGGGCCTGCAGCCTGCGCTCGACAGCTTCTTCGGCGCGCTGCACGACCTCGCGTCGAACCCGGCCGATTCGACGACGCGCCAGGCGCTGCTCGGCCAGGCCAACTCGCTCGCGGGCCGGCTTCGCACGCTCGGCACGCAGCTGATGACGATCGACAAGCAGGCCGACCAGCAGATCGGCGACGAAGTCACCGAGATCAACACGCTCTCGCAAGGCATCGCGAACATCAACCTGCAGATCCAGCGGACCGGCGGCAATCCGTCGAACGACCTGCTCGACCAGCGCGACGAGCTCGTGCGGCAGCTATCGACGCACGTCGGCGTCAACGTGATCCCGCAGGACGGGAACATGATCAACGTGACGACCGGCAACGGCCAGCCGCTCGTGCTGTCGACGTCGGCGCAGCAGTTGACGACCGTCACCAACGCCTACGATCCGAGCCGTCACGACGTCGCGACCTCGAACGGCACGGGCATCACCAGCCAGCTTTCGGGCGGCGCGCTCGGTGGCATCCTCGATTTCCGCAAGAACATGCTCGACCCGGCACGCAATGCGCTCGGCCGCGAGGCCGTCGCGCTGACCGACGCCGTGAACGCGCAGCACCACGCCGGCATGGACTTGAACGGCCAGCTCGGCGGCGATTTCTTCACGACCGGCGCGCCGCAGTCGTACGCGAACCGCAACAACGCCGGCAGCGCGCAGGTCGGCGCCGCGTTCGGCGACGTCAGCCGGCTGACGACCTCCGACTACACGATGCGCTACGACGGCAGCAACTGGACGCTGTCGCGCGCCGACGGCACGCAGGTCGCGATGACCGGCACCGGCACCGCCGCCGATCCGTTCGTCGCCGACGGGCTCGAGCTCACCGTCAGCGGCAGCGCGAGCGCCGGCGACTCGTTCCTGATCAAGCCGACGGCCACCGCTGCCGCCGCGACGCGCGTCGCGATCACCGACATCCGGCAGATCGCAGCGGCTTCGCCGGTCGCGGCGACCGCGGCCGGATCGAACACCGGCACCGGCGCGATCGGCGGCATCAGCGTCACCGACGCGACCGATCCGAATCTGCTGTCGGCCGCGAACATCACGTTCACGTCGCCGACGACGTACCAGATCAACGGCGCCGGCAGCTACACGTTCACGCCGGGCCAGCCGATCAACGCGAACGGCTGGAGTTTGAATCTCACCGGCGCGCCGCAGGCCGGCGACAGCTTCGGCGTCGCCGCGAACACGGCCGGCGTCGGCGACAACACGAACGCGCGCGCGCTGGCGGGCATCGCCGATCTCGGCGTGCTCGACGGCGGCAACTCGACGCTGACCGACGCCTACGCGCAGCTCGTCGGCACGGTCGGCACGAATACGCAGCAGGCGCAGAACGGCCTTGCCGCGCAGACGGCGCTCCTGAACCAGTCGATCGCCGCACAGCAGAACGTTTCGGGCGTCAACCTCGACGAGGAAGCAGCCAATCTCGTGCGCTACCAGCAGTCGTACCAGGCCGCGGCGCAGGTCATTTCGGTCGCGAGCACGCTGTTCGATTCGGTGCTCGCCGCGATGCAGGGGAGCTGACGGACATGACCATGCGCATCTCGACGTTCTGGATGCAGCAATCCGCGGTCAACGCGATGCTCGACCAGCAGGCGCAGGTTTCGCACACGCAGCTCGAGGTGTCGACCGGCAGGCGCATCCTGTCGCCGTCGGACGATCCCGCCGGCGCGTCGCGCGCGCTGAGCCTCACGCACGCGGGCGCACAGAACACGCAGTACCAGCGCAACATCGACAGCGCGAGCTCGCGACTCGGCAACGAGGACCAGACGCTGTCGTCGGTCTCGGACCTGCTCGACCGCGTGCGCACGCTCGCGCTCGAAGGCCAGAACGGCACGCTCGACTCGGGCGACCGCAAGAACATCGCGACCGAGATCCGCCAGCGCCTTTCGCAGCTCGTCGCGCTGGCGAACACGAAAGACGCCAACGGCGAATACATCTTCGCCGGCAACGCGACGAGGACGCAGCCGTTCGTGCAGAACGCCGGCAGCGTCACCTATGCAGGCGATCAGGGCCAGCGCGCGATCGCGATCGCGCCGGGCCAGTCGGTCGCGACCGGCGATCCCGGCAGCGACGTCTTCCAGAGCATCCGCGGCGGCAACGGCACGTTCCAGATCGCGGCCTCGCCTTCGAACACGGGCACGCTCGTCTCGGGCGCGACCAGCGTCAGCGACATGTCGCAGTGGGACGGCGGCTCGTACCAGATCCAGTTCACCGCGCCGGATCAGTACCAGGTCGTCGACGCGTCGAACACGGTCGTATCGAGCGGCAGCTATGCGAGCGGCGACACGATCGCGTTCCGCGGCGTCGAAGTCGGCTTCACCGGTACGCCGGCCGCCGGCGACAGCTATGCGGTCGGGCCGAGCATGGCGAAGGACATGTTCTCGACGCTCTCGGACATCGCCGATGCGCTCGAATCGCCGGGCTTCACGCCGCACGATTCCGCCGTCATCAGCGACCGGATCGGGCGCGGCATCGAGAACCTCGACCGCGCGAGCGATCGCATCGTGGACGTGCGCGCGCGCATCGGCGCGCGTCTCAATGCGACCGACGATCAGGCGGATCTCAACGCCGGCGTCGGCGTCGATCTGAAGAGCGCGCTCTCGAAAGTGCAGGACACCGACTACGCCAGCGCGGTCAGCCGGCTGAACCTGCAGATGACCGGGCTCCAGGCCGCGCAGGCCGCGTACGTCAAGGTGCAGGGCCTCACGCTGTTCAACTATCTGAAGTAGGCGCCGCGCGGTTTGCCGTGGCGTGATCCGGTGGTGAGGGTGGGTGGACCGGCGCCGTTGCCTGCAACGTATCCCCTGCAGGCCGCGGCGCCGGTCCGCATTTTTCAGGCGGCCGCCATGCCCGCGAAGCGGGGATCCCGTTTTGAATCGTGACGAAAGGCGACATGGATGCCCGCTTCGCGTGCATGACGGAGCCAAGAGCGCACAGCTCGCAAAAAATGCCTGAAAAACTGCATCCCGCATCGAAAAAACACCCTCAAGTTCATTCCGCACGCGCCGATAACTTTCCTCGAGGCGGCTGGCATTCCATAGGGGAATCGCTCCGCCGGACCCAAGTCCGAGCCACTGAAACGGCTCTAAATAGGTTCGAAGGAGAACCCCAATGTCCGTCATCAACACCAACGTGATGTCGCTGACCGCTCAGCGCAATCTCAACGCGTCCCAGAACGATCTTTCCACCGCGATCCAGCGCCTGTCGTCGGGCCTGCGCATCAACAGCGCGAAGGACGACGCCGCCGGCCTCGCCATCGCCACGCGCATGACCTCGCAGATCAACGGCCTCAACCAGGCTGTCCGCAACGCGAACGACGGCATCTCGCTGGCGCAGACCACCGAGTCGGCGCTCGGCGAAGTCACGAACAACCTGCAGCGCATCCGCGAGCTGGCCGTCGAGGCCGCGAACGGCACGTACTCGACCGCCGACCGCGCCGCGCTCGACGTCGAAGTGCAGCAGCGCATCTCGGAAATCAACCGCATCGCGACGAAGACCACCTTCAACGGCCAGAAAGTGCTCGACGGCTCGCTCGGCTCGGTCGACTTCCAGGTCGGCGCGAACGTCGGCGACACCGTTTCGGTCGACTTCTCGACGATCGACGCGACGACGGCGACGCTCGGCGTGGCGACGATCAACGTGACCGGCGCGACCGCGACCAACGCGAACGCCGCGATCACGGCGGTCGACACGGCGCTGACCACCGTCAACACGGCCCGCTCGACGCTCGGCGCGGTGCAGAACCGCTTCCAGTCGACGGTCGCGAACCTCCAGTCGATCTCCGAGAGCACGTCTTCGTCGCGCTCGCAGATCCAGGACGCCGACTTCGCCGCCGAAACGGCCGCGATGAGCCGCGCGCAGATCCTGCAGCAGGCCGGCGTCTCGGTCCTCTCGCAGGCCAATGCGATGCCGCAGTCGGTCCTGAAGCTCCTCGGCTGATCGCCGGCGCGGTAACACGGACGAGGCCGCATGCCTCGTCCGGCTTCACCGGCGGCGACGATCGTGTCGCCGCCTTTCGAAGGGCAAGGGCGCGGTTGCGCCGACGGGAGTAGCGACATGGCAGCCCTGAGCTCGCCGGGCATCGGTTCCGGCCTCGACGTCAACAGCCTCGTCACGCAGCTCGTCAACGCGGCGAAGACGCCGCAGCAGAACGCGATCGACACGCGCAGGCATACGGTCGGCGCCGAGCTTTCGGCGATCGGCTCGCTGAAATCCGCGCTGTCGGCATTCCAGGATTCGCTGTCGAGTCTCGCCGACGGCTCGGCATTCACGCAGTTCCTCGCCACCGCGTCCTCGACGGATCACTTCTCGGCCATCGCCGATGCGACGGCGGCGGCAGGCAGCTATTCGGTCGACGTGCAGCAGCTCGCGACCGCCGAGAAGGCATCGTCGGGCGCATTCGCGACGAACGCGACGCTCGGCACGGGCCAGCTCACGATCACGGTCGGCACGCAGTCGATGACCGTCGCGGTCAGCCGCGGCCCGCGCTAGCTCGCGCAGCTCGCCGGCGCGATCACCCGCGATGCCAACAACCCCGGCGTCACCGCAGCGGTCGTTCACGCGGCGAACGGCGACCATATCGTGTTCACGTCGACGAAGACCGGCGCCGCGAACGCATTCA
>CALFNI010000183.1 GCA_937902695.1 uncultured Rhodanobacteraceae bacterium | reverse complement strand
GCTGGGTCAACCGCGTGCGCGCAGAAGTGCGCAAGGGCGCGGTGCCGCCGCACGAGTTCGTCGCGCTGTCGCATCTGCTGCACGATCTTCGCCTGTTCAAGTCGCGCAGCGAGCTGCGCGTCATGAAGAAGTCGGCGAAGATCGCCTCGGCCGCGCATGTCCGCGCGATGCGCGCGACGCGGCCCGGCATGAACGAGCACGAAGTCGAGGCGGAGCTTCTGCACGAGTTCCGCCGGCACGGCGCCGTTGCGAGCTACGAGCCGATCGTCGGCGGCGGCGCGAACGCCTGCGTGCTGCACTACCGCGCGAACAATGCGCCGCTGCGCGACGGCGATCTGCTGCTGATCGATGCCGGCGCAGAGTACGAGTGCTACGCATCGGACATCACGCGCACGTTCCCGGTCAACGGGCGCTTCTCGCCCGAGCAGCGCGCGCTCTACGACATCGTGCTCGCCGCGCAGACGGCCGCCATCGACGAGGTGCGGCCCGGGCGCTCGTTCGACGCCTATCACGAAGCGGCGGTGCGCGCGATCACGCGCGGATTGATCAAGCTCGGCTTGCTGGCCGGCAGCATCGAGAAGAATCTTCGCGAGCACGCATACCGCGCGTTCTACATGCACAAGACCGGGCACTGGCTCGGCCTCGACGTGCACGACGTCGGCGATTACCGCATCGACGGCGAGTTCCGCCAGCTCGAGCCCGGCATGGTGGTGACGGTGGAGCCCGGCATCTACGTCGCGCCGGAGCTGAAGAAGGTGCCTGCGCGCTGGCGCGGCATCGGCATCCGCATCGAGGATGATGTCGTCGTCACGCGCGGCGATCCGGAAATCCTCACCAGCGGCGTGCCGCGCGATCCAGACGCGATCGAAGCGTTGATGGCGTCGCGGCGATGAGCGTCGTGCACGTGCTGCTGACGGCCTTCGCATGGCTCGGCGCGGGCATTTTCGCGGCCGTGCACGCGCCTGCGATGAGCACGTTTCGCGTCGACGCGCCCGTAGCGGCGGGCGCCGCGGCGCCAAAGCCGCCGACCGAGCTGCTCGACTACGGCCTCTTCGGCACGCTGCATCTGTCGCGCCCGGCCGGCGAGGCATCCGGCACGGTGCTGTTCTTCTCCGACCGCGACGGCTGGAACGAGCGTCAGGACCGTCTCGCCGGTGCGCTCGCGGGCGAGGGCGCCTTCGTGGTCGGCATCGATCTGCCGACATATCTCAGGAAACTCGCGGGCCTTTCGGGCAAATGCTCGTATCCGGCCGGGCACGTCGAGGAAGTCGCACACTGGATCGAGCGCCAGGAGGGGTTCGCGACCTACACGTATCCGCTCGTGGTCGGCGACGGCATGGGCGCGACATTCGCATACGCGCTCGTCGCGCAGGCGCCGGCCGGCACGTTCGCGGGGCTCGTCACGCTGGGCTGGGACGGCACGCTGCGTTTCGCGAAGGAGATCTGCGCGGGCGACGCCGGCGCGATGTCGGCCGCGGACAACGGCGCCTATCGCGTCGTGCCGGTCGCGCATCTTCCGGCGGCGTGGATTCCGAAGCCGTTCGCGTCGGGCGCGCGCGTGACGGGCCTGCTCGCCGACGTGCGCGTTGCATTCGATGCGACGGGCGCCCTGATCCATCCGCTCGCATCGCCCGAGGCGCGCGCCGATCTCGCTGCGACATTCGCGCGCTGGCGCCGGAACGAGGACGCCGAGCATGTCGCGCTGCCGGACGATGTCGCCGATCTTCCGATCACCGACATTCCGCCGACCAAAGGCGACGCGCACCGCATCGCGATCATCATCACCGGCGACGGCGGCTGGGCCGGCCTCGATCGCGGCATCGCCGCTGCCCTGAATGCCGACGGCGTCCGCGTCATCGGCTTCTCGACGCTGAAGTTCTTCTGGCACAAGCAGACGCCCGACGCGGCCGCCCAGGCGATCGCGCGCGTGATCGCTCATTACGGCAAGACGTATCCGGACGCGCGCTTCGTGCTGATCGGCTATTCGTTCGGCGCGAGCCTCGTGCCGGTCGTCGCCAATCGTCTGCCCGACGCGGCGCGCGAGCGCGTCGACGGCGGCGTGCTGATTTCACCCGACGACGAGGCCGTGTTCGAGATCCACGTCGGCGACTGGTTCGGCTCGACGCATCATGCCGAAGCGATGCCGATCGGACCTGAAATGCAGGCGAGCAAGGTGCCGCTCGTCTGCGTGCACGGCGCCGACGAGAGCGACAGCTTTTGCCTGAAGCCGCAGCCCGCGCACGTGAAGGTGGTGGCGTTGCCGGGTGGGCATCACTACAACGGCGATTATGCGGCGCTTGGCGACCTGATCGCCCGGAATCTGCCGACGCGAAATCGGCCTGCAAAGTAGCCTCTACGGCCCGCCGCGCAACGTGGCGGATTCATATACCGAAGCCCGTAATAAATGATTTCGGCGCCACCCATGTCGCCGCGTCATGCCGCGGTCGTGGCTTGCGCGTGACCACCCGGACACTCGCGGCGAACATTCCATCGCCGACTTGCCCGTCGAACATCGTATAGCGTAACGACGATCGGCTCGAAGGACACAAATGCGCTCGTATCGCTTCGTCTCGTTGTTCGCGCTGACGCTTGCGTCGGGCCCGTCGCCGGCGTGGGCGTTTATTGACCCGCCTTATATTGCGCCAGTGCAGCCGGGGGCTGGTGACGCAATATCGGTCAATGTGTATAGAGGTGACTGTGATGTGCTCGACATCGGAATCGTGCCGCCCGCCATCGAGGAGCACAACGGCCATATCACTGCGTTATTTACGGGAATCCACGAAGATGATCCGGAGTGGTGCATCTACAGTACAGGGACTGAAACTGTGCTGATAGGGACCTTTCCTCCAGGTTCTTACACGCTCGAGGTCGATAGGCGCTACATGAGCACCTTCGGCACATGGATCCAGGAAACGCTCGGCATCATCCCGTTTACCGTATTAGCCGCGCCATCGCAGCAACCGATTGCAGCGCCTACGTTGAGTAGCGCGGGTCTGGGTGTGCTCGGGCTGACCTTGCTGGTGGCTGTCTTCCGCGATTTGCGCAAGCGCTTGGCCTAGCTCCACGTTGTCTCTCGCCTGCAAACGCGTGGCGGGAACCCACATCGAGTTCCGTACCACTCCATTGAGCTACCTCAATGGAGCCGAAACATGCTTGCGCGTCGTCGCATCGCGTTCGTCTTTGCATTGGCTTTCATGCCGATCGCCCTGGCTGCATCAGCTGAGGACGTACAGCCTGATAAGAAAATCGCGGTGCTACTCACGACAG
>CALFNI010000182.1 GCA_937902695.1 uncultured Rhodanobacteraceae bacterium | reverse complement strand
CCGAGCGCCGCCTGCCGCAGGACGGCCGCATCATGATCCGCGTGCAGGGCAAGGAGCTCGATCTTCGCGTGTCGACGGTGCCGACCGCGCACGGCGAATCGGTGGTCATGCGTATCCTCGACCGCGAAGCGATCGTGTTCGATTTCCACTCGCTCGGCTTCACGGACCAGTTCCTGTCGAAGTTCATCAACGTGCTGGAGCTTCCGCACGGCATCCTGCTCGTCACCGGCCCGACCGGCTCGGGCAAGACGACGACGCTCTACACGGCGCTTTCCAAGCTCAACACGCCGGACGTCAAGATCATCACGGTCGAGGATCCGGTCGAATACCAGATCGAAGGCATCAACCAGATCCAGGCCAAGCCGCAGATCGGCCTCGACTTCTCGCACGCGCTGCGCTCGATCGTGCGTCAGGATCCGGACATCATCATGATCGGCGAAATGCGCGATCTCGAAACGGCGCGCATCGCGATCCAGTCGGCGCTGACGGGCCACCTCGTGCTCTCGACGCTGCACACCAACAACGCCGCCGGCGCGGTCACGCGCATGCTCGACATGGGCGTCGAGGATTACCTCCTCACGTCGACCGTCAACGGCGTGCTCGCGCAGCGGCTCGTGCGCAGGCTGGACGCATCGACGGCCGAGGCATACGAGGCGATGCCCGAAGTGATCAGCGAGTACGAGCTCGATCGCTTCACCGAGGAACGCCCGATCCGGCTCTACAAGCCGGGCTCGTCCGTGCAGAACCCCACCGGCTACTACGGGCGCACGACGATCATGGAGTTCCTCGTCATGTCGGACAACCTGCGCCGCATGATCATGCAGCACGCCGGCATGGGCGATCTGGAGGAAGCTGCGCGCAAGGAAGGCATGCGCACGATGTTCGAGGACGGGCTCGTGAAGGCACTCGGCGGGCAGACGACGCTCGAGGAAGTGCTGCGCGTGACCTCGTCGGACAACTAAGGATGGCCGCCCCATGACGCTCTTCTATTACAAGGCGGTCACCGCAGCCGGCGAAACGCTCGACGGCCAGATGGACGTCGGCACGCACGACGAAGTCATCGGCAAGCTGCAGGATGCCGGCAACATCCCGCTCGAAGTGCGCGAGGCGGACAGCGCGGATTCGCGCGGCCTGTTCGCGGCGCTCTTCAAGCGGGCCACGCTGCGCGACACGCAGATCCTGCAGTTCACGCAGATGCTCGCGACGCTGCTCGGCGCGGGCCAGCCGCTCGATCGCGCGCTGCAGATGCTGCTCGACCTTCCCGAAGGCGTGAAGGCGAAACGCATGCTCGAGCGCGTGCGCGACCAGGTGCGCGGCGGCACGCCGCTGTCGGACGCGCTCGAAGCCGAGCACGGCAGCTTCTCCAAGCTCTACATCAACATGGTGCGCGCCGGCGAGACCGGCGGCTCGCTCGACGAGACGCTGCGCCGGCTCGGCGATTACCTCGAGCGCAGCCGCCAGCTCAAGTCGAGCGTCATCAACGCGATGATCTATCCCGCGTTCCTGATCGGCATGGTGCTGGTCTCGCTGATGATCCTGCTCGTCTACGTCGTGCCGCAGTTCGCGCCAATGTTCGAGGACATGAACGTCGAGATGCCGATGATCACGAAGATCGTGCTCGCGGTCGGCTCGACACTCCAGACGTTCTGGTGGCTGATCATCATCGGCGTCGTGCTCGGCCTTGGCTGGTTCAGGCGGCAGATGTCCGATCCCGAGGCGCGGCTTCGCATCGATGCGCGCTTTCTGCGCATGCGCATCATCGGCGACGTGACGCGCAAGCTCGAGACCGCGCGCCTGTCGCGCACGCTCGGCACGCTCCTGAAGAACGGCGTGCCGCTGCTGAATGGTCTTGCCACCGCGCGCAACGTCATGACCAACACGGTGCTCGCGCAAGCGGTCGAGCAGGCCTCCGAGGAAGTGAAGACCGGCGGCGGTCTCGGTTATGCGCTTTCGCAGTCCAAGCAGTTTCCGAAGCTCGCGCTGCAGATGATCAGCGTCGGCGAGGAATCGGGCGAGCTCGAGTCGATGCTGATGAAGGTCGCCGACACGTTCGACATCGAGGTCAAGAACACGCTCGACCGGCTGCTCGCAGCGCTGGTGCCGGCGACGACGATCGTGATGACGGTGGTGGTCGCGATGATCATGCTCGCGATCGTGCTGCCGATCATGAACATTGCGGGCGCGGTGCACTGAGGCCGGGATTAGGGATTCGGGATTCGGGACAAGAGGACAACCATGAACATGACATCGCAACGTCGTACCCTCCGCCTGCAGCGCGCGGCAGGCTTCAGCCTGATCGAAATGCTCGCAGTGATCGTGCTCATCGGCATCGTCGCCGGCATCGTGGTGCAGCAGGTCGGCAAGAACGTCGACAAGGGCAAGTACGGCGCCGGCAAGGCGCAGGTGCAGGCGCTCTCCGGCAAGATCGAGGCGTACGCGCTCGACAACGGCTCGCCGCCGGCGCGGCTCGAGGATCTGACCTCGAAGCCCGGCAACGCGACGAACTGGATGGGCCCGTATGCGAAGGAATCGGATCTCAAGGATCCGTTCGGCCATGCGTTCCAGTACAAGGCGCCGGGCGAGCACGGCGATTTCGACGTGATGTTCCTCGGCAAGGACGGCCAGGCCGGCGGCGATGGCGTCAACGCCGACTGGGGCAACTGGCAGTAATCAAAATGGGAATCGGGAACCGGGAGCAGGCAACGGGGACATCGGGTCCCGCGGTGACGCGGGCGCCGGCTGCTCCCCGTTCGCCGTTCGCGGTTGGCCGTTTCCCGTCCCGCGGCTTCACGCTGATCGAGCTCATGGCCGTGATCCTGCTGCTCGCGATCGCGCTGACGGCCGTGACGTTTTCATTCTCGAAAAGCCTGCGCAGCGCGCGCGTCGCGGCGGCGAGCCGCGATCTCGTCGCCGCGCTCCGCTACACGCGCGGGCAGGCGATCGTCAAAGGGCAGCAGGAAGTGCTGACGCTGAACCTCGACGACAACTCGTACACCGCGCCCGGCAAGGGCGCGCACAAGCTGCCCGAAGACATGCACATGCTGCTGACGACGGCCGAGCAGGAAGTCACCGGCGGCAATTCGGGCGGCATCCGCTTCTTCGCCGACGGCAGCTCGACCGGCGGCCACATCTCGGTGCTGCAGGACCGGCGCGAGTGGCGCATCAACGTCGCATGGCTCACGGGCGACATTTCGCTCGACGAGCATCCGCAATAGCGAACTTCGCGTCCGGACCGGAGTCCAGATCGTCGTCATGAATCGTGTCGTGATCCATTGCACGCGCAAGCGCAGCGCACCGTCGCGGCAGGCCGGCTTCAGCCTGATCGAGATGGTCGCCGCGTTCCTCGTGTTCGCGATCGGCATCGGCGTGCTGATGCAGATCCTCGCGACGTCGATGCACAACACGCGTCTGTCGAGCGACTACACGATGGCCGCGCTCTGGGCGCAGTCCAAGCTCGATGTCGTCGGCGTCGGCGCGCCGATCGAGGAAGGCAGCTGGAACGGCCGCTTCGACGACAGCTACAGCTGGAAGCTCGACGTGCATCAGGTCGATCCGACCAGCGTCGAGCCGCCGCCGCAGGCGACGATCGGCGCCGGCAATACGATTGCCGGGCAGGGCGCGCAGCAGCGCATGACGACGAGCGCCGGCAACGCGGGCGCGATCCAGGTCGCGCCGTTCGACATCTACCAGCTCGACCTCACCGTGTTCTGGGGCGGCCGCTACGGATCGTCGCAGAAGAGCGCGCATTTCTCGACGCTGCGCGCGATGAATCCCGATCCGAACACGCAGCGGGGCGCGCCGGGCAACGCCGGCGCGATGGGCGGGGCGATCAAGCGATGAAAAGGCCGGGATTCGGGATTCGGGATTCGGGATCGGGAAGAGCGCGTCCGGCACGTGCACGTGCAGCGTTTGCCAATCCCCAATCCCGAATCGCGAATCGCGGCTTTTCGGGCGGCTTCACGCTGCTCGAGGTCATGCTCGCGATCGTGCTGCTCGCACTCCTCCTCGCCGGAACCTGGGGCGCGGTCCGCACGGCGGTGCGCGCGACGCATTCGGGCGAGGATGCGATCGATCGCACGAATCGGCTGCGCGTCGCCGAGGAGTTCATGCGCCACCAGATCAGCCGCATCCTGCCGCTCTCGTACGGGCAGGACGACAGCACCGGCACGAACTACGTGTTCGAGGGCTCGGGCGATTCGATGCGCTTCGTCGCGCCGATGCCGGGCTACCTCTCCAAGGGCGGTCCGTACGTGCAGACGCTGAAGTTCGTCGGCGGCCGCGGCGGCAAGGAGCTGGTCTTCACCGACTCGATGCTCAACGGTTTCGATCTCGCCGAAGCGAAGACGACCATGGAGCCGGTCGTGCTGCTCGATCAGATCCAGGACGGCAAGTTCGAATACAGGACGCTCGACGATCAGGGCGATCTCACCGACTGGTCCGACCAGTGGGACGATCCGAGCGTGACGCCGGTGATGGTGCGCATCGCGGTCACGATGCGCCCCGAGGCGCGCGTCGTGTTTCCGGACATGGAGATTCCGCTCATGCTCGATGTCGGCGCATCGCACGCGATGGGCCGGCCGGGATCGATACTGAATCCGCGCGGCATGGGCGGCCTGCGCCGTCGTCCGATCGGAGGCAATCCGTGAGCCGCGCGCGCCGCCATGGATCCGCATCGCGCGGGAGGACGCGCGGCATCGCGTTCGTGCTCGTGCTCTGGGTGATCGCGATGCTTTCGATCCTGCTCGGCAGTTTCTCGCTGATCGCGCGCACCGAGAACCTGCAGTCGCGTCATCTGTTCGATACGACGCAGGCGCGCTACGCGGCCGAAGCGGGGCTCAATCTCGCGGTCTACGAATTGCGAAAGCAGGATCCGGCCGAGCGCTGGGTCGGCGACGGGCGCCCGTATCGTTTCGGTTACGGCGATGCCGAGATCGAGGTGTCGATCACCGACGACTCCGGCAAGATCGACATCAACGCCGCGGCGAGCAATCCCGATCTCCTCACCAATCTCTTCGTCACGCGCGGCGTGCCGCTCGACAAGGCGCAGGCGCTTTCCGACGCGGTGCAGGACTGGATCGATTCCGACGACACGACGCGCCCGAACGGCGCCGAGATCGCGCAATACAAGGCGGCCGGTCTTCCGTACGGTCCGAAGAATGCGCCATTCGATACGGTGTCCGAGCTGCAGCAGGTGCTCGGCATGACCTACGATCTCTATGAGAAGATCGAGCCCGGCATCACGATCTATTCCGGGCGCAGCAATCCGACCACGGCGTACGCGGACCCGATCACGCTGCAGGCGCTGTATCCGGATGCATCGCCCGAGCAGATCCAGCAATTCATCCAGGCGTTGCATTCGCAGCAGCCGGGGACGCAAGGCCAGCCCGTCATCGCGCCGGATGGGACGCCCGTCGTGGCAGGCGGCGGCGGGCTCACGTATAGTGTCAAATCCCGTGCCAAGTTGCCGAACGGCGCGAGCACGGTTCTCGATGCAACCATCCGCATGGGCGGAGTCAGCACGGCCGGACGGCCGTTCGTGATTCTGCGCTGGCGGGATGGGGAAACTTCTTAAGTCCCGTGAATCCCGTTCTCGAAAAACAACTGACTCGTCTGCGGACGCGTCTGGAAAAGACGCCGCTGCCGGGCTTTTTCCGCTGGTGGGGCAGTCAGCTCGTCGCGTGCCTGCCGGAGCGGTGGCGCACGCTGGTCGAGGAGCGCTCCGAATCGCTGCTGCTCGACCTTCGTGCCGACGAGGTCATCGTCTGGCGCGAGCACGCGGACCGCACGAACGAGTACGCACGCATCGCGCGCAACCTGCCGGCCGATGCGCAGAGCGCGGAGTTCCAGCGCCTGCGCAACGCGATCGACGATCCGGGCGTGCGCACGGTGCTGTGCATCCCCGCCGACCGCGTGCTGCAGCGCAATCTCACGCTGCCGGCGGCGGCGGAGGAGAACATCCGCCAGGTGCTCGCCTTCGAGATGGATCGGCAGACGCCGTTCAAGGCAGACCAGATCTATTTCGACAGCCGCGTCACCGGACGCGATGCGAGCGGACGCAATCTCCTCGTCGAGCTCGTGCTGTTGCCGCGCGCGCAGCTCGATCAGGAGCTCGCGGCCGTGCCGCCGGGCGCGGCCGCGCTCGACGGCGTCGACGCATGGCGCGGCGAGCCGGGCGGTGCGCGGCGTCAGATCAACCTGTTGCCGGCCGAGCGTCGCGCGCGCCGTCGCGACATGCGCCTGCCGCTCAATCTCGGCCTCGCGGCGCTCGTCGTGATCCTGCTCCTCTTCAACATGGACGAGTCGCTGACCAATCGCGCCGCCGCCGTGGAGGCGATGCGCGCCGAAGTGGAGAAATCCAACGACGAGGCTCGCCAGGTTGCGACGCTGCGCAAGACGCTCGCCGATTCGATCGCGGGCGCGAACTTCCTGTCGGACAAGAAGCGGAACAGTCCGCTGACCGACGCGCTGCTCGACGACCTGACGCGCCGGCTTCCCGAAGACACCTACCTCGAGCGCCTGCAGATCGAGAACGGTCAGGTGCAGTTGCAGGGACAGGCGAAGGAAGCGGCGAAGCTGATCTCGCTGCTGTCGAACTCGACGTGCCTCGGCGATCCGCGCCTGCAGGGCCAGATCCAGCCCGATCCGCGCACCGGCAAGGAGCGTTTCCAGATCACGGCCGACCTGAAGGCGTGCAACAGCGCGCCCGACGCGAAGTCGCCGCCCGGCATCGGCGCGGGCGAGCCGAAGGGGACGGCCGACGCGCCGCTCAAGTCCGATGCGGCGAAGTCCGGCGCAAAATCCGACGCGATCAAGGCCGACGCGGGCAAGAAGGCCTCGCCGGCGAAGGAGCCGACGAAGAAAGAGCCGCCGAAGCTGCCGAAGAAGGGCGCGACGACGTCGACGCTCCCGGCATCGCGCGGCCATGCGTTCGCTTCGCTCGCGGCAGAGCAGGAGGCCCGCCGTGGCGACCGCTGCTAGGTTCAAGCCGAAGGACGGCCGCTTCCTCGCGATCGTGATCCTGCTGATCGTGCTGCTGCTGATCTATCTGATCGCCATCCATTGGTGGTTCGTCGCGCCGCAGCTCCAGTTCCGCGCCGACATGGCCGACCTGCGCGATCAGCAATTGCATTTCCGCCAGGCGGCGGCGCAGCGGCCCGAGATCGAAAAGCGCCTCGCCGCGGTGCACGAGAAAGAGCAGAGCAATCAGGCGTTCCTCACCGACACCGACCAGACCGCGGCATCGGCCTGGCTGATCAAGCGCCTCAACCAGGCGATCACCGATCATGCGAAGGACGAGAAGCGCTGCTCGTCGAACGGACAGCAGCAATATACCGGCGGCGAGGAAGAGCTCTACAAGCGCGTCACCGTGCAGGCGCGCCTGCGCTGC
>CALFNI010000181.1 GCA_937902695.1 uncultured Rhodanobacteraceae bacterium | reverse complement strand
GCGACCACGCTGATGCTCGCGCTCCCCGGTGGCGCATACCTCTACCAGGGCGAGGAGCTGGGCCTGCCGGACTCCACCGACATGCCGGGTGAGTTCCGCCAGGACCCGACGTTCATCCGCAGCCAGGGCAAGGAGATCGGGCGTGACGGGTGTCGCGTGCCGATGCCGTGGGAGAAGGACGCGCCGTCGTTCGGCTTCGGCCCCACCGACCAGACCTGGTTGCCGCAGCCCGCGATCTACGGCGACTACGCCGTGGACCAGCAGGACGGGGTGGACGGCTCGACCCTCGAGCTCTACCGCGACCTCCTGCGCACCCGTCGCGACCGCGAGCTCGGGCTTGCCGGTCGTGCTCACGATCGACGGATCGTCTGCGACGGTTTGCGCCATCGACGACGGCAGCGTCCGCCTCATCGGCGCCGGCACCTGTTCGATAGACGCAAACCAGGGCGGCGACGCGAACTACGCGCCGGCCCCGCAGGCGCATCAATCGTTCGACGTGAGCGCAAGCAGCGGCATCATGCCGCAGACGATTCAATTCACGTCGACGCCGCCAGTCGACGCGGCGGTCGGCGATCCTGCGTACGTCGCGACGGCAACCGCGAGCTCTGACCTCCCGGTCGTACTGACGGTCGACGCGATGTCGGACACCGTCTGCGCGATCACCGGCGGGCTCGTGACCTTCATCGGCGCCGGCGCCTGCACGATCGACGCGAATCAGGGCGGCGACGCGATGTATGCGCCGGCTTCGCAGGTGCAGCAATCTTTCGACGTGAGCTCGGCCCACGGCGACAACCCGCAGACGATCGCGTTCACATCGACGCCGCCTGCGGATGCGGCCGTCGGCGGCACGACGTACCTCGCAACGGCGGAGGCGACATCGGGCCTGCCCATCGTGCTGGCGATCGATGGATCGTCGGCGACGGTCTGCACGATCAACGACGGCACGGTGTCGTTCGTCGGCGCCGGCACCTGCACGATCGACGCGAATCAGGGCGGCAACGCGACCTACGCAGCGGCGCCCCAAGCGCAGCAGTCGTTCGCGGTCGCTTCGGCAGGCGGGACGACGCCACAGGCGATCGCTTTCACGTCCACGCCGCCGGATCCGGCCGTCGTCGCGGGTCCGACGTACCTTGCGGTCGCGGTCGCGGACTCGCACTTGCCGGTCGTGCTGACGATCGACGCGGCCTCGGCCACGGCCTGCACGATCGATCACGGCAACGTGAGCTTCGTCGGCGCGGGGACCTGCACGATCGATGCAAACCAGGGCGGCGATGCGACCTACGCGGCGGCAACCCAGGTGCAGCAGCCGTTCGCGGTCGCGAGCGCCGGCGGCATGGCGCCGCAGACGATCGCGTTCGCATCGACGGCACCGGAAAACGCATCGGTCGGCGGGCCGACCTATCTCGCGCTCGCAACCGCAAGCTCGCACCTCCCGGTCGCGCTCACGATCGACGCGAGCGCGGCATCGGTATGCACGATCGACCGCGGTACGGTGTCGTTCATCGGCGCCGGCACCTGCAAGGTGGACGCGAACCAGGGCGGCGACGAGACCTACGCGCCGGCTTCGGAAACGCCGCAGTCATTCGCCGTGAGCGGCAACGGCGCGCCGACGGTGACTTGCCTGCTGCGCCGGCAGGTCGACGTCGTCGGAGATACGGTGAGCGTCGATCTTTCGCTGCTGTTTGCGCCGCCGCCCGGCCGGACGCTGGCATACGGCGCGGCAAACGCGCCGCCTTCGTTGTCGGTCGTCGGCGCGCTGCTGACCGGCACGTTGCACGAGAGTGACGTGCCACCCGCGCCGTATACGTACGCCGCGACGCTGTCGGCCGCGGTGCCGGGCGGCGGCAGCGCCCAACAGGAGGTCGTATTCCAGGTCCTGCCCACGGGCGAAATCCTTCTTCGCAACGGCTTCGAGGACCCCACTCCGTCGGTGCCGTGCATCGAATAGGTCTCAGCCGCGGCTGAAACGCTCGAAGCGGCTTCAGCCGCGGCGCTTCATCCGCCGTTGCCCGGGCGTCTCCACGATGCGCCCGTGGCCGCTTCGTCCGCCCATTCGCGCGCACGCCGTGTTTCGCACGGCGTGCGCATCGGCATCTCGGGGTGGCGCTACGCGGCGCGTCCGCGCTCGCGCGGCGGCACAACGATCGCGTGCGCGCAACGTCGATCCCGGTCGCGTCGAACCATGCGTTGCGCCACGCGGTCGAGATCCGCAGCGAGACGTTCCGGACCGAGGACCTCATCGCGCTGCTGCGACGCCATCGCATCGCGCTCGTCGTCGCCGACACGGCCGGCAGGTGGCCGCTGCTCGAGGACGTGACGGCCGACTTCGTCTACGTGCGCCTGCATGGCGATACCGAGCTCTATGCGAGCTGCTACACGTCCGGAGCGCTCGATGCGTGGGCGGAGCGCATCGACGCGTGGCGCCGCGGCCGCGAGGCGGCTGATGTGCGGCGCGCGTCGGCCAAACCACCGGCGAAGCGGGCGCGCGGGGACGTCTACTGCTATTTCTACAACGACATCAAGGTCCTCGCGACCTTG
>CALFNI010000180.1 GCA_937902695.1 uncultured Rhodanobacteraceae bacterium | reverse complement strand
CGACGAAGCGCATCTCGGCGGGCGTGCCGGTGAGGCCGTGGATCAGCAGCACGCCCGCGCGGCCGCCGGACAGTCGAAACTCGGACGGCTTCATCATGGCGCCGCCTCAGGCCGTCGGCCAGCAGACGACGGCGACGCCCGCCGCGACGACCGTCGTCGCCGCCCAGCGCCGCGCCGAGATGTGCTCGTGCAGGATCAGCCGGCTGGCGATGACGACGCCGCAATACGAAAGCGCCGCGAATGGAATCGCGATGCTGAGCGGCGCCACCGAGAGCGCGCCGAACCAGAACACGAACTCGAGCGCATAGACGACGACGCCGGTCGCGATCCACGGCGAGCGCACGAGGCCGAGCACGAAACCCGCAACGCCGCGGCGCGTGGGTGGCCGGTCGTCCGAGACGCCGAGCTTGAAGCAGACCTGGCCCGCGACGTCGCAGACGACGGAGCCGAGAAGGAGCGCGAACATCAGCACGCCGGCGCTCCGGCGAGCGCGCCGAGCAGCGCGACGTTGACGCGCTCGTTCGCGGCGAGATTCGCCGCGGTGATCGCGTCGCGGCGCGGCTGATCGATGCGCGCTTCGATGCGCTTGAACGGATTGGCATGCGCGGGCGGCGCGTATTCGCCGCAGATGTCCGCGCCGATCAGGCGGCGCGCGCCGGCGAGCGCGCGCACGAAGCGCAGCACGGCGTCGAGCGGCATGTGTCCCTGATCCCAGTTCGTCACGACTTCGCTCTCCGGCAGCACGTCCTTGTCGATCGTGATCCAGACCGCATCGGTCGGCACGTCGGCAATGATCGCCGAAATAGCTTCATCGAGGCGTCTTTCGCTCACGTTTCGCCAATGGATGAGACCGCGCTCGTAGCGGTGTCCGGGGCCGTCGGCGATGCGATGGAACACCCGCGACGGCGCATGTTGCCAGGGGTGCAGCGCGAGCCGGGCGGCATCGAGCGCGGCGAGGTTGCCGCCCTTGAGGCCGGGCCTGACCAGATCCTCGCTGCACGGCCCCACCGTGATCGCGTGCCGGAGATGGGGCAATGCGAGCGTGCGATTCAGCCACGAGCCGCAGTGCCAGCGCGGCGCCAGGCGGACCCAGTCCGGGTGATTGTCGAAATGGACGAGCGTGAAAGGCTCGCGCACGCGCTCGTGGAGGAGCGCCGCGACGTGATGGAAATCGCCCGAGCCGAGCAGCGTGACGGCGGGCTCGCCCGTGGTCCCGGCGATGCGCCGGCGCGCCGCTTCGATCGTCGACGCGCGCGACCAGAGACGCAGCTTCGGCCCGATGTCGCGGAAGTCGAACGCCCGCACCGACTGCCAGCGCGCCGCATTGCCGAGCGACGCCTGCCCGGTCAGCGAGGCGTCGAGATCGAATATCTGGAGGTGCATCCGCGCGCCGATGTGTCCATCGGCGCGCAGGCTGCCATCGGATCGCGCGCGCGTAAAGCGCGCGCGTCCGCGGGCGCGTCAGTCGTCGTCGCCGTCGTCGTGGGGCACCGTGACGGTTCCGCGCACGTCGCGGTGGCGCACGTCGCCCGAGCCCTTGGAGCCGACATGGAAGTTGCCGGCGACGCCGTTGACGCTGACGTCGCCCGAGCCGATCGAATCGACCGAGACGTCGCCGCCGGCGTCGGATACCGAAACGTCGCCCGAGCCGACGCTGCCGACGCTGACGCTGCCGACCGTGTCGAAGCGAAGGTCGCCCGAGCCGACGTGGCCGACGCTGATCGGTCCGTGCACGTCGCGCAGCGTGATGTCGCCCGACGATGCGCTGCGCACGTCGACGATGCCGAGATCGTCGCCGCGCACGTCGCCGGAGCTGACTTCGACACCGAGCGTGCCCGGAATGCCGCTCGCGATGAGGTCGCCGGAGCTCGAATCGAAGTCGAGCGATGCGACGTGCCTGACCTCGGCGTCGCCGGAATCGCCGCGGATGCGTGCCGCGAGCTTGGAGGGCGCGCGTACGTGGAGCTCGACGTACGCGTAATTCGATCCGGACCAGTTGCCCCGAAGGTCGTGGCCGGCGTGTGGCGTGAGCGTGAGCGTGCCGCCGCTCGTGTGCTGATCGACCGTGAGACCGTCGATCCAGGCCGGATCCGACGCGCAGGCGCGGCCGCGCACCTCGACGCTGGCGAGGCCGTCGACGCCCTCGAGCACGACGTCATTGGAGCCGAGATCGAAGGCGACCATCGCGAGGCCCGAGGCCGGCACGTCGAAATTGCGATCGGCCGAATAGCGGCACGCTGAGCTGGCGGCGGCGATGCCGGGGAGAAGCGCGAGCGCGAACAGGCTGGCGAAGCGATGCATGGGCGGGTTCCTTCGAGCGGAGCTGTGCATTCCGATGCAGGGGCAGCCCACAAGGTTTAGCGGCGCGGACCGCGACGACCACAAGCGCTGCCGGTCGAACTGTGGACTGCGTCCCCCTTTTGGCCCGGCCCTTGCTTTGCTCCCGTCATCGCTTCCAGGAAACGCCATGATCGTCTCGTCCGACACCGCCTCGTTGTCCGCGCGCAGCCTCGCGATCCTGCGCAGCGTCGGCACCTGGATGACGATCGCGAACGAGCAGACCTACGTCGCGACGAGCATCCGCGGCCTCGGCGTCTGCAAGAGCACGTATCTCCAGGCCGAGCGTCGCGATCTGCCGGCGCGCGGTGCGCTGCCGAGCGCGCGGCTGGCAGCGCTGCTCGCCGTCGCCGTGGCGCTGTCGGGGCTTCTTTCGGGCTTCACGGCCCACCGCATGCCGGCCGAGGCGCGCGATATGGCCGAACCTGACCAATTGGGTCCCGGTATCGCGGATTGTCAGAAATCGGCAGCGTCCGTCAGCTCCGGCGCGTCGGGTGGCGAGGCTGCCGGCGCGACCCCGAATTGCGATGCGCCGCCCGCCGTCGCGGCCGCCGGGTCGCACGCGGCGAGGGCTGCGTATGACGCCGTGCTTGCCCCGCCGCCCGGGGCGATCGACCGCATCGGCGTCGCCGGCCGCGTGGGCGTCGCGGGCGGTTGATCAGGCTCAGGGACCATATCTTGGGAAAGGACGACAGATGAACCACGACATCTTGAAACGGCTCGGACTCGACCATCTCGACGTGGCCTCGACCGATTTTCTCGACGCGCTCAACAGGATGCAGCGGCGCGAGCGCGAGAGCCTTCGCAAGAGCGAGCCGCTCAACGATCCCGAGTTCGGCGTCGTCGACTTCGATTTTCTTTCGGGCTTCGAGCGTCCGCCGCAGCCCTGATTCGGAATCGCGCTGAAGAAAGCGCGCGTGGCACGCTAAATGCTGGATCGTCTGCAACACAGAGAGAACCGGGCACGCCGTCATGTTCAACGTCACCGAGTTTCCCGTCGATCGCCTCTCCGACCGCGAGCTTCGCATTCGCGAATGGGAATGCGTGATGGCCGGCGGCTACGGCACGCGCGAGCACAAGCGCCTGCAGGGCGAGATCTGGCGCCGCTCGTCGAACATGTACGTGCCGTCGGCGCCGGTCACGACGCACTGAGGCGCGATCGGCGCGCATCGCGGGCCGATCCATCCAACGCTTTTCCTCACGCCGTGACGCGTTCAGCGTTCACGCTTTTCGGCGCGTGATCTAGTCGCGCAGGCTGGCGCCGCGCTTTCCGGGCTCGCGCGCATAAGTCGCACATCGGGTCGTGCGCACGAGCGAGCCGGTGGCGACCTGGTTCGCGCAGATCATGCGATCGTCGCGGCGCTCGAGAATCGAATTGACGAGCTCCTGATCGTTGAACACGCGGACTTTCGTGTCCTGGTCGAGGCGCCCGTCGCGCTCGGCGTAGGCCTTGTCGATGTCGCTCAAGGCGGCGTCGACCCTGGCGTGCTCCGCGGCGCTCACGAACGCGTAGCGCCCGCCGGGACGCATCTCGCTGCGCACGCTGGCGGCGCTGGCCCGGAACGTTTGCGACGTGTTGGCGTCGAGCGGCTTTTCGCCGCCGGACGCGTTCGCGCCGGCGATGCCCGCCAGCCCAACCGACAGGACGGTGGCTGCAATCAAGGTCTTCATCGCTTCACCTCCGTATTCTCGCCGGCGCCCCGCGCCGGTGATTCCATCCTATTTGCGGCCCGGGACGCGCGTCAACGACGCACTTCGTAATACTTATCGCATGGCTGTGCCGGGATTGCGCAGCGCCTACTTCGCTTTGAACGGATATTTGGCGAAGACATGCGCGACCGCCTTCGAAATCTGTGGGCCCGGATCCTCGGCCTTCAG
>CALFNI010000179.1 GCA_937902695.1 uncultured Rhodanobacteraceae bacterium | reverse complement strand
AGATCGACCATCAGGAGATCGAACTCGTCGTCGGCCGCGAGCTTGCGCGCAGCATGGAGCGTGCCGGCGCAGGTGACCCTGCAGCGCGACAGTTTCGCGAACTCGCTGACGAGCGACTGGAAGTCCACGTTGTCGTCGACGACAAGGACGTTTCCAGCGGGTGCGGCAGCCTGCATGCATCACTCCGTGAGAATGGTTTTCATAGTAAACGGACCCGACGGCAGAACATAGCGAGAAGAGGCGGCGCAGCGTGAAGGCGGGGTGATGGCGTTCATTTTCGAGTCAACCTGAATCAAGGAGGAGCGTCCGGAGCACGCGGTGAAGGATCACGAGGAAGCGGTGGCGGCGCTCTTCAGGAACGAGGCGAGCGCGGGCAGCGTTGCGGGCCAAGGGATGTTCGCGCAGCGGACGTTGCCGACGATCGAGTAGCACCTTCGCATGGCGAGGGAATCGCCGTCGGGCGGCGCCATGTCAAAGCCGTAGGAGTACAGGATCGCGCGATCGAAGGTCGCGCGATCATCCCCGCAGGACGTCGGCGAGCTCCGTCGCGGCGATCGGCTTCACGAGGCATTCGTCGAAGCCCGCATCGGCCGCCTTGGTGCGAAGGCCCGTCGTGGCGCGTCCGGTCAACGCGACGAGGCGGAGTTTGCGCGTGACGGGATCTCCCCTCAGCTCGCGCGCAGCCTCGAGCCCATCGACATCGGGCATGTTGAGATCGAGCAGCACCGCGTCAGGCACGATCTGCCGGCACAGCGCGACGGCTTCCGAACCGCTCGCGCAGTCGTGAACGTCGATGCCTTCCTCGATCAGCGCCTGCGTCACGACATTGCGGACGAGGTCGTCGTCGTCGGCATAGACGATCACGGTGCGTGGTTTCCCCATGCGGCCGAGTTTGCCGGCTCCTGCGGGAACGTGCATCAAATTTTACAGCCGAAGAAACGCGACGGCACGTCATCGCAGTCGAGGCCGCTTGCCGGCAGGCCGGCACGGCATCGGCGCCACTCGACGGGCGAGCGATGCGCCGGGGCGGGGAGTACTCTCGCCGGCGGATGCCGCGCGTTGCGATCCGGTTCACGGTCACTCGCATCTGATGCGCAGGTTTTTCCATCAGGGGAATCGGTTCGATGACTCGTGCTCGCGCGTCGAAATCGGGAAGCTGGCTCGCCGTGCACGGCGGCTGGGCGCTCGTCGTCACGGCGTGCGCGACGCTGCTGGTCACGCTGCTGGTCGTGACGTTCATGCCGCCGGAGCGACGCGTCGATTTCTCGCCGAAGCATCTTTACGACGTCGCGGATCCGCAGTTCAAGCGAACGCTCGGAACGCTGCTCGGGCCGCCGATCCTCGGCGGAAACCGCATCGAGACGCTCAGGAACGGCGACGAGATATTTCCGCCGATGCTCGCCGCGATCAGATCGGCGCAGCACAACATCGATTTCGAGACCTACGTCTACTGGTCCGGCCAGATCGGCCTCGATTTCGCCAACGCGATCGCCGAGCGGGCGCGGGCGGGCGTGAAGGCGCACGTGCTGATCGACTGGGTCGGCTCGCAGCGCATGGAGGAAGTCGCGCTCGACACGATGCGCAAGGCCGGCGCGCGCGTCGAGCTCTACCACCCGTTGCGCTGGTACACGGTCGCGCGCATGAACAATCGCACGCACCGGAAGCTCCTGATCGTCGACGGGCGCGTGGCCTTTACCGGCGGCGTCGGCATCGCCGAGGAGTGGACCGGCAACGCGCAGGATCCGCAGCATTGGCGCGACACGCATTTCCGCGTCGAAGGCCCCGTCGTGGCCGATATGCAGGCCGTCTTCCTCGACAACTGGATGAAGGTCACCGGCGAGGTGTCGCATGGCGGCGATTACTTTCCGCCGCTCGCCAGCGCAGGCGGAAGCGATGCGCAGATGTTCGCAAGCTCGCCGAGCGGCGGCAGCGAGAGCATGGAGCTCATGTACCTCCTCGCGATCGTCGCGGCGAAGCGCTCGATCATTCTCGAAGCGGCGTACTTCATTCCCGACGACCTGACGAGCGAAGCACTGATCGAGGCGCGCCGGCGCGGCGTCGACATCCGCGTGATCGTGCCGGGCGAGCACAACGACGCGAAAGTGACGCGCTACGCCTCGCGCAGCACCTGGGGTCCGCTGCTGGAGTCGGGCGTGCGCATCTTCGAGTACCAGCCGACGATGTTCCATTGCAAGGTGATGGTGGTCGACGGCCTCTTCACGTCGGTCGGCTCGACCAACTTCGACGACCGCTCGTTCCGGCTCAACGACGAGGCAAGCCTCAATGCGTTCGATCCGGACATCGCCGCCGAGCAGGCGAAGATCTTCGAGGAGGACCTGGCGAAGTCGCGGGAATACACGCTCGCCGACTGGACTGCCCGCTCATGGTGGCAGCGGCTCGGCGAGTGGGCATCGTCGATGGTCGAGGCGCAACTCTAGCGCCTATGCGGCCTTTCGGGCGCCCTGCTTGAACGCGGCGGCCGCCGCTTCGGCGACTTTCTGGTCCTGCTTGCCGGCGCCGCCGCTGACGCCGACGGCACCGATCACGTTGCCGCCCGAATCCTTGAGGGGAATCCCGCCGGCGAACGTCATGACGCGGCCGCCGTCTGCAACCTGGATGCCGAAGAAATCGCCGCCCGGCTGGCTCTTCTCGCCGAGATCCTTCGTCGAGATGTCGAACGCGCGCGACGTATAGGCCTTGTTGATGGCGATGTCGACGCTGCCGATCCAGGCGCCGTCCATGCGCACGTGCGCGACGAGATTGCCGCCGGCATCGACGACGGCGATGTTCATCGGCTGGCCGACCTTCTCGGCCTGCGCTTCGCCGGCTGCGATGATCTTGCGGGCTATTGCGAGTGTCATTGCCATGTCGTTCTCCTGGTGGTTGCGGGCGGCCCGCACTGCGAGTTGCGCATCCGACGATGCGCGCGCACGACAATCCCGCTGATGAACATCCGCGTCGGTCGAGCTCGTTGTCGTGCAGGATTCCTGCGCCGGTCATCCGATGCGCGGAGCGGCGAGGCAGGGCTTGAGCTCGCGCCCAACTGGCGCACAATGGCCCGCCGCGAGCCAGGAGAACAGCATGAGCGAACACAAGAAGAGCGCCGGCGCGCACGACCGCGACCTGATCAGCCTCGGCGAGGCGCACGAGGTGCGTTACTGGACCAAGGCGCTCGGCGTCAGCGAGGAGCGGCTGCGTGAAGCCGTGAAGCGGGCCGGGCATAGTGCCGCCAAAGTCCGCGTCGAGCTCGGCATGAAGGACGAATCGACGGAAGGCAATTCGGGGCCGACCGGGAGCGGCGGAGCGGCGGCTGAAAGCCCGAGTCCGGGTCCGCCGCCGAAGCGGCGCTAGCGCCGACTGCAGCGTCGAACCGACGCATCGGCGCCCGGGGCGGGTCGGTGCCTCGGCCACGCATGCCGGTCCGGTCCGTGCCGGAGCTTGCTACGGCAGGCTCGCATCGATCGGGGCCGTCGTCGCATCGCGGACGCTTTCGACGCGCGCCTCGCGCGCCGTGAGCACGGCGCCCATCGATGCGACGATGACGGCGCCGATCGCGGACCACTGAAACGCGCTCAGGCGCTCGCCGAGAAACAGAAGGCCGAGCAGCGCGCCCATGGCGGGCTCGAGACTGACGAGGATTCCGATCGTCCGCGCCGGCAATCGCGTCAGCGCGAACATCTCGAGCGAATACGGCAGCGCCGAGCTCAGTATCGCCACGCCGACGGCAAACGGCACTATCGACAGTGAAAACAGCGCGCTTCCCGCGTGCGCGATGCCGATGGGCACCGCGACGAATGCGCCGATCGCCGAGCCCAACGCGACCGCGTCCTTGCCGAACGCGTCGCCCGCGCGGCGGCCCAGCAGGATGTACGCCGCCCAGCCGGCCGCCGCGGCAAGCGCGTAGGCGACTCCGATCGGATCGAGAGACGGCGCGTTCTCGCCGTACGGCAGCAGCAGCGCCAGCCCGGCGACGACGAGCGCGACCCACACCAGATCCAGCGCGCGACGGGAACCGAACAGCGCGATTGCGAGCGGACCGAGGAACTCGAGCGCGACGGCAATGCCGAGCGGCAGCGTGCGCAGCGCCATGTAGAAGAAGAGGTTCATGAGGCCGAGCGTGAGCCCGTAGCCTGCAAGCGACGCCCAATCGCGTTGGCCCGAAAGATTTCGCCACGGCCGTCGCAGGAGCCACAGGATCAGCGCGCCGAGGCCGAGCCGAATCGCCGTCGCGCCTTCCGCGCCGACCAGCGGAAACAGCTGCTTTGCGAGCGCCGCGCCGAACTGGAACGAAAGCATCGCCATCAGCAATGCGCCGACCGGCAGCAACGGCGAGGAAATCGGGAGTCGCATCGGCAGCCCGCACGGGTACGAGACGTCGCGATCATGACGCGCCGCGCGTGCCGCGGCCAGCGTATCGCGCCACCGCCTGCCGGCGTGTCCGCGTGTACATGCGCGACGGTGCGATCGTCACCGGCGCGATCGCCAATGCGCCGCCGGTGTTCTACGCGATCGGCGTCGGCGGCGATCTCGTCACGCTCGGCATGTTCGTACTGTCGCGACATGCCCAGGGCGCACCCGATACCGCGCCGTTCATCGGAAAGATCGAGGATCTGGTGACTTACGACG
>CALFNI010000178.1 GCA_937902695.1 uncultured Rhodanobacteraceae bacterium | reverse complement strand
GGAAAGAAAGCCTCGGCACGTCGACGCGCGCGCTCGCCGGGCTCATCGCCTGAACGGATTCATGGTCGAGATTCCGATCATCGAGACCGATCGCCTGCGCCTGACCGCGTTCGGCGAGCGTCATTTCGAGGCGTACGCCGCGATGCTCGCCGATCCCGACAGCACGAGGTTCGTCGGCGACGGCGACCCGCTCGATCGCATGAACGCGTGGCGCTCGATGGCGATGCTGCTCGGCCACTGGCAGTTGCGCGGCTACGGCATGTGGGCGATGGAGCACAAGGATTCCGGCAAGTTCATCGGCCGCGTCGGCCTCCACCGGCCCGAAGGCTGGCCCGATCTCGAGCTCGGCTGGATGCTGAAAGCCGACGCCCGCGGCCACGGCTACGCGACCGAAGGCGCGCGCGCCGCGCTCGAGTTCGCGTTCAGGGAAGTCCATCCGCAGCGCGTGGTCAGCCTGATCCGCATCGACAACGCCGCATCCGAGCGCGTCGCGCGGCGCCTCGGCGGCCGGCAGGCCACGACGATCGACTTCCTCGGCGGCTCGACGCTCGTCTACGTCTATCATCCGCCCGGCTGGGACTCCTGAGCCGCCTCGTGGCGGCCGCGAACCGATGACGCGACTGACGCTGCTGCGCGCGACCGGCTACCGGCGCGTGCGCTGGAAGAACGACGGCGGCTGGACCACCGAGATCGCCCGCGAGCCGGCCGATCCCGCCGCGGATTTCCGCTGGCGGATCAGCATCGCCGACATCGAAAGCGACGGACCGTTCTCGTCGTTTCCCGGCGTCTCGCGCGAACTGCTGCTGCTCGCCGGCAACGGCATCGAGCTCGACGTCGACGATGCGCCGCCGCTGCGTTTGACCGAGCGCTTTCAGCGCGCGCGCTTCGAAGGCGAATCGCGCGTCGATTGCCGCCTGCTCGCCGGGCCGACACGGGACTTCAACGTGATGACGAAGCGCGACGCCGTGCGCGCCGAAGCCATGGGGCGGCCGCTGGTCGGCTCGATGGTGCTGTTTCCGGAGGTTGATGTGGTCTGGCTCGCGCATCTCGTCTCGGGCGCTGCGCGAACACGAAGTGGCGACACGGTCGCGGAGCTCGCGGTCGGTGACACGCTGCGCATCGATTTCGCATCGCGCGAGGATGGCCGCGCCGTGATCGAAGGCGGCGGCGAGATCGTGTTGGTCAAGCTGACTCCCGCCGCTTTATCCCCGCTCGCGGGCGAGGGTTAGGTGAGGGCATCCTGGTTCGCCGTTTCGAAAGCGCACTGATACGAAGCGCTCCACTCGCGAATGACTCGCACTATCGTTCGCGAGATGCAGCCTCAGCCGCGAACCCCGCGTCCGCGACGGTCGCCCGCAGGCGGAGCGCGCCAGGCGCGCAAAAACGTGCAAGGATCGCCGCCAGGCGAGGACTCAGAATGCGCATACTGATCATCGAGGACGACGCCGCGATCGCCGACGCGATCGTCGCCGCCCTCACCCGCGCCGGCCACGCGGTCGACCGGCTCAGCGGCGGCCGCCAGGCCGATGCGGCGCTGCAGGCGCATCCCTACGACCTCGTCGTGCTCGACCTCGGCCTTCCCGAGATGGACGGCGTCGAGCTGCTCAAGCGCCTGCGCGCACGCGCAGACGCCGTGCCCGTGCTCGTCGCGACCGCGCGCGAGGCGCTCGACGAGCGCGTGCGCGCGCTCGACCTCGGTGCCGACGACTATCTCGTCAAGCCGTTCGCGCTCAGCGAGTTCGAGGCGCGCGTCCGGGCGCTGCTGCGCCGGCGCACCACCCAGGGCGTGCCCGAGCTGAAACTCGGTCGGCTCCGTCTCGACCTGCCGCGCCGCCGCGCGCATATCGACGACGCGCCGCTCGAGCTGACGCCGCGCGAGTTCGGCCTGCTCGAAACGCTGGTCGCGCGGCTCGACCGGGTCATGAGCCGCGAGCAGCTCATCGACGCGCTCTGCACGTGGGACACGAGTCTCACCGACAACGGCCTCGACATCGCGGTGCACCGCCTGCGCCGCAAGCTCGAAGGCAGCGGCGTGCGCGTGCGCACCGTCCGCGGCCTCGGATATCTCCTCGAAACCGAGCATGCGCCGGCCGCCTAGCCTGCGCCGGCGCCTGCTCGCGTTCCTCGCGGCGCCGATGGTGCTCGCGTGGCTGGCGACCGGCGCGCTCGTCTACCTCCTCGCGCTGCATTACGCGAACACGAACTACGACCGCGCGCTCACCGATCTCGTGCGGGCGCTCGAGCGCATGATGCAGAG
>CALFNI010000177.1 GCA_937902695.1 uncultured Rhodanobacteraceae bacterium | reverse complement strand
TCGGCCGCCATCGCGGCGCCGGCCTCGGCGGCGGCCACGACGAGCGCGAGCAGACGCTGAACCAGCTCCTCGTCGAGATGGACGGCTTCGAAGGCAACGAAGGCATCATCGTCATCGCGGCCACCAACCGTCCCGACGTGCTCGATCCCGCGCTGCTGCGTCCCGGCCGCTTCGATCGACAGGTCGTCGTGCCGCTGCCGGACCTGCGCGGCCGCGAGCAGATCCTCAAGGTGCACATGCGCAAGGTGCCGGTCGCGAGCGACGTCGAGCCGCTGACGATCGCGCGCGGCACGCCCGGGTTCTCGGGCGCTGATCTGGCGAACCTCGTCAACGAGGCGGCCCTCTTCGCCGCGCGCGAGAACACGCGCGAAGTCGGCATGGTCCATTTCGAGCGCGCGAAGGACAAGATCATGATGGGCGCCGAGCGGCGCTCGATGATAATGAGCGACGACGAGAAGAAGCTCACCGCGTATCACGAGGCGGGCCACGCGATCGTCGGCCTCTCGGTGCCGGAGCACGATCCGGTGCACAAGGTGACGATCATTCCGCGCGGCCGCGCGCTCGGCGTCACCATGTTCCTGCCCGAGCAGGACAAGTACAGCCACAGCAAGAGCTCGCTCGAAAGCCGCCTTGCGAGCCTCTATGGCGGCCGCGTCGCGGAGGAGCTCATCTTCGGCGAGGACAAGGTCACCACCGGCGCGTCGAACGACATCCAGCGCGCCACGCAGCTCGCGCGCGACATGGTCACGAAGTATGGCCTCTCCGAAGAGCTCGGCCCGATGACCTACACGGACGAAGAGGACGAAGTGTTCCTCGGCCGCTCGGTCACGCAGCACAAGCACGTCTCGGAAGAGACCGCGCGCAAGATCGACGAGGTCGTGCGCGGCGTCATCGATCGCGCGTACAACCGCGCGAAGGTGATCCTGCAGGGCGAAGCCGGGAAGCTCGAGGCGATGGCCAAGGCGCTGCTCCAGTACGAGACGATCGACCGCGAGCAGATCGCCGCGATCATGGCCGGCCGCGAGCCGGGTCCGCCGAAGGACTGGCGCGATCCGAAGCCGACGCCGGGCTCGCCTTCGGGCGGTGCGCGTGGCGAGAGCCCGATCGGCGGGCCTGCCGTGCAGCCGCGCGTCACGCCGGTGAAGTAGGGCACGGGTTCGCAAGATTGCCCTCACCCCAGCCCTCTCCCGCAAGCGGGAGAGGGAAAAGATAAAGCGCTCTGTCAGGGAGCGCTTTTTTTTTTGCGCGCTTTTCCCCTCTCCCGCTTGCGGGAGAGGGCAGGGTGAGGGCAAGTTGGCACCACCCTCCCACCGAAGCGCGCCCATGTTCCACATCACCCTCGACTGCAACGGCCGCCCGCTCGAGCTCGACCGCGCGCGCATCGCCGGCATCGTCAACGTCACGCCCGATTCGTTTTCCGACGGCGGCCAGTTCGCCGACGTGGCGGCCGCGATCGCGCACGGCGTGAAGCTCGTCGAAGACGGCGCCGATCTACTCGATGTCGGCGGCGAATCGACGCGACCCGGCGCGGAGCCCGTCGAGGCGGCCGAGGAAATCGCGCGCATCGTGCCGGTGATCGAAGGACTCGCCAAGGCGACGCGCGTACCGATCTCGATCGACACGTCGAAGCCCGAGGTCATGCGCGCGGCCGTCGCGGCCGGCGCCGGGCTCGTCAACGACGTGCGCGCGCTGCGCGAAGACGGCGCGCTCGATGCGGCGGCGGCGCTCGGCGTGCCGGTCATCGTCGCGCACATGCTCGGCGACCCGCGCACGATGCAGGACGATCCGCAGTACGACGACGTCGTCGGCGACGTGCACCGGTTCCTCACCGAGCGCCTGTTCGCGTGCCAGATGGCGGGCATCGACAAGAAGAAAGTCCTGGTCGACCCGGGCTTCGGCTTCGGCAAGACGCTCCAGCACAACCTCCTGCTGCTGCGCGACCTCAAGCGTTTCGCCGAGATCGCGCCGGTCGTCGCCGGACTTTCGCGCAAAGGGATGATCGGCAAGCTGACCGGGCGCGAGGCGCATGCCGATCGCGCGGCCGGTTCCGCCGCGGCGGCACTGATTGCCGTCCAGAACGGCGCGGCGATCGTGCGCGTGCACGATGTCGCGGCGACGCGCGATGCGCTTGCGGTTTGGGCGGGTGTTGCGGCGCTTGGGGCGGCGCCGAAACGGAAGGATGCGATCAAGCGGGGCGGGTGGGACGAGGACTAGATTCGTCGAGCTGGTCAGGCGTTCAAACGTTCAAGCGATAGCGGCGCAGGTATTCGTAGTCCTCCCGGCACGCATCGCTGACGCGTTTCGCATCGCCATCCAGCTGCACGGCGGTACGGTCGCACGGCGCTTCGAACGCGGTCGACTTCCACACCGCCGCATACCAGTGCGGCGCCCAGACACCGTCGCTCGCACGCGGCCCCGGCGGCCACGAAAGCATCCGCTCCGTAAACGGAATCCCGAGCGTCGCGCACAATGTGCGCAAATGCGCCGCGGGCGCGCGCAGGAACTCGTCGGCATCGATGACTGGCGGCGGAGCGCCGTTGCGATCGGCGATCTCGTCGAACAGCCGGCGCTGCTGCGGAACGCCGATGTCCTCCGCCGACACCGTGTCGCGCGTGCGCAGATACGAGCTCACCACCTCGTCGGGTTCGCGGATCAGGAACACGTTCGTCAGCGCATGGATCCAGTCGTGCCCGACGTGCGGCAGCAGGTGATGGGTCATGTGCTTCTGGTACCAGATGGCCTCGCCATCCGGCACCTCGCCGACGAGCGCACGGGTCACCTTGCGCCAGTCGGTCTCGCCGGCGGCGATGACCTCGTCGCGGCCCGGATGATCGGAGCGCGTCTCGGCAAGATAGTGCGCGTAGAGCGGCTCGTCGGAAACGGTGCAATCGCCACGGTTCTCCCAGGCGCGCATCATCGCTGTCGAGATGTTGCGCGGCCCCGACCACATCGCGATGCGGAGCGGCTCCGTCATTGCGGCGCGCGCCGCGCGGCGACGTCGCGCGCGACGAGCGCGCGATAGAGCGACTGCAACCGCTCGACCATCGGCCCGCGCTTGCCGCCGCCGATCGAGCGCCCGTCGATCGTGTGCACCGGCACGACGCCGGCGAACGTGCCGGTCACGAATGCTTCGTCCGCGCCGTAGACATCGGTCAAGCTGAACGATTTCTCGAACGACGGAATGCCGTTCTCGCGGCAGAGCGCGAGCACGTTGCCGCGCGTGATGCCGCCGAGGCAGTACTGCCCGGTCGACGTCCAGACTTCGCCCTTGCGCACGATGAAGAAGTGCGTCGAGTTGCACGTCGCGACGAAGCCGTGCGGATCGAGCATCAGTCCTTCGTCGGCGCCGGCCGTGTAGGCCTGGATGCAGGCCGTGATGCAGTTGAGCTTGCTGTGGCTGTTGAGCTTCGGATCCTGCACGTCGGGATAGCCGCGGCGCACGTGCACGGTGAACAGCTTGAGCCCGGCGGCCAGCGTTTCCGGCT
>CALFNI010000176.1 GCA_937902695.1 uncultured Rhodanobacteraceae bacterium | reverse complement strand
GCGAAGCCGCTGGTAGAGCCGTTCGAGCGCGGCGAGCTGCCATGCGTCGTTGGCGCCGAAGACCTCCTGCGGGTTCGTGCACTGCGTCGCCTCCGCCGGCTCGCCCTCTTCGTTCGCCTGCGAGAAAACGTCGGTGAGGTAGTACTCGCGCTGCGAGTTCTCGTCGGTCAGGTTGTTGATCCAGACGCGAAGGCGCCGCGCGTCGGCGGCGAGGATTCCGGAGTTGACCCAGCTGATCGAGCGCTGCTCGGGCGTGCAGTCCTTCTCCTCGACGATCGCGCGCACGCGGCCGATGCCGTCGCGGATCACGCGGCCGTAGCCGTAGGGCGTCTCGAGCTGCGTGACGAGCGCCGCGAGCGGCGTCTGCACGGCGAGAAGCTTGGACAACGTATCGACCCGGATCAGCGGCACGTCGCCGTAGAGCACGAGCGCGCGCGCGTCTTCGGGGACGCTCGCCATCGCGAGGCGCACGGCGTGACCGGTGCCGAGCTGCTCGGCCTGGTGCACCCAGTTGAGATCGCCGAGGTCCGTGACGGCCGCGCGGACCTGGTCGCCGAGGTGCCCGTAAACGAGGTGGATCCGCGCCGGCTGCAGCGCGCGCGCCGTGTCGAGCACGTGCGCGAGCATCGGCCGCCCGGCGAGCGGCATCAGCACCTTGGGCTTCGCCGACTTCATGCGCTTGCCCTCGCCGGCGGCGAGGACGATCACGTGCAGCGGGGCAGCGGGCATGCCTTGGGTCTCCGCGGAGGGTGCGCCATTCTAGGGCAAGTTCGCGGCGGTCTTGCGGCGGCGATGCCGACGTTCCTGCGCGCTCCCGCGGGCGGGGAGGGCGCGGCGTGCCGGCGGCGGTTTTCATCGCGACGTCGTGCCGCGGCAACGTCTGCTTCATCGCGCCGCCATCGCGCCTTCACGTCGCGCGCCTAAGGTGCCGCGGGCTTCCGGTATCGATCGACCTGATGCGCAATCCTTCGCGGCGGCGGTTTCTCGGAATGTCCGCGAGCGCCGCCGGCGCCGCGGCGCTCGGCACGTTGCCGACGACGCTGAGCCGGGCGCTCGCGATTGCGCCGGCGCGGCGCTCGCTCGGCGCGCTGAAGCACGTCGTCGTGCTGATGCAGGAGAACCGCTCGTTCGATCATTACTTCGGCGCCCTGGCGGGCGTGCGCGGGTTCGGCGACGAGGCCGCGCTGCGGCCGGGCGGCGGCCGCACCGTGTTCGAGCAGGCCGACGGCGCATCGCACGTGTTCCCGTATCGGCTCGACACGACCGACGCCGCGACGGCTTGCGCGGCCGGCGTCGACGAGGGCAGCCTCGATCACAGCTGGGACGGCACGCATCGCGCGTGGAACGGCGGCCGCTGGGACGAATGGATCGGCGCGAAGGGTCCGCGCGCGATGCGCCACCTGACGCGTGCCGACATTCCATTCCACTACGCGCTCGCCGATGCGTTCACGATCTGCGATCACTATTTCTGCTCGGTCATGGGGCCGACGAATCCGAACAGGCTCTACCTCTGGAGCGGAACGATCGACGCGGAGGGCCGGGCCGGCGGTCCGGTGACCGACAACCGCACGACCGGCTTTCGCTGGACGACGTATCCCGAGCGCCTGCAGGCGGCCGGCGTCGACTGGAAGATCTACCAGAACGGGTCCGACAACTACGACGACAACGCGCTCGCATGGTTCGCCGCGTTCCAGCGCGCGACGCCGGGCACGGCGCTGTTCGATCGCGGCATGGCGTCGGTGCCGGCGACGACGGGTTCGACGGCCGACGACATCGTCGCGGCGCTCCGCAGCGATTGCGTGTCGGGTTCGCTGCCCGCGGTGTCGTGGATCGTCGCGCCCGAAAGCGCGAGCGAGCATCCGGCATGGTCGCCCGCGAACGGCGCGCATTTCATCGACGGCGTGATCCGCGCGTTGACGGCCGATGCGCAGGTGTGGGCATCGACCGCGCTCTTCATCAACTACGACGAAAACGACGGTTACTTCGACCACGTGCCGCCGCCGGTGCCGCCGCCGGGTACGCCGGGCGAGTTCGTCCGTGGTGCGCCGATCGGCCTCGGGCCGCGCGTGCCGATGCTGGTCGTGTCGCCGTGGAGCCGCGGCGGCGCCACGTGCTCGGAAACGTTCGATCACAGCTCGGTGATCCGTTTTCTCGAAACATGGCTCGGCGTTCCGGAGCCGAACATCTCGGCGTGGCGGCGCGCCGTCTGCGGCGATCTGAGGTCGGCATTCGATTTCGATGCGGCGGTGTATTCGATGCCGGCATTGCCGAAAACGCCAGCGCCGGAGATCCGCTCGCGCGCATGCGCGCCGGAAGCGATGCCGCCGCCGCCCGGTTCGATGCCGGAGCAGGAAGAGGGCGTTCGACCGTTGCGGCCGCTGCCGTATCGGCCCGCGGCGACCATCGCGCTCGACGGCCATGTCCTCCGCGTGCGGCTCGGCAACGGCGCCGCGGCAACGGCGCACGCGCACTTCGCGGTCCATGTCAACGACGGTGCGGCGCCGCGACAGTACGACGTCGCGCCCGGCGAATCGATCGATGCGACATTCGCGCCGGCGGACATAGAGATCCACGGGCCGGCCGGATTCGTGCGTCGCTTTCCGCGCGAAACGACCGATGCCCAGGCGGAGACACACGCGGGCTCGAGCGGCCGCACCAACGAAAACGCCGGCACGAAGCCGGCGTTTTCACGTTCGATGTCCCGAACCTTCAGTGCTTGACGTTGCGGCGCAGGCGCTCCAGCGCCTGCAGCTGCGCGACGGCCTGCGCGAGTTGCACCTGCGCCTGCGCGATTTCGAGCGCATCGGTGCGGTTCGCGAGCATGCGCTCGGCTTCTTCCTTGGCCTTGCGCGCGGCGGCTTCGTCGAGGTCCTTGGCGCGCAGCGCCGTGTCGGCGAGAACCGTCACGACGTTCGGCTGCACTTCGAGGATGCCGCCCGAGACATAGAAGAACTGCTCTTCGCCGTCCGGCATGTGCACGCGCACCTGGCCGGGCTTGAGGCGCGTGATGAGCGCCGCGTGGCGCGGCGCGATGCCGAGCTCGCCTTCCTCGCCGGTGGCGACGACGAGTTGCGCCTCGCCGTGGAAGATTTCCTCCTCGGCGGAGACGATGTCGCAGCGAATCGTGGATGCCATGGTCGTCTACTCGTTCCGTGCCTGATCAGGCGGCCTTCTTCTCCATCGCCTTGGCCTTCTCGAAGGCCTCGTCGATGCCGCCGACCATGTAGAAGGCCTGTTCCGGCAGCGCGTCGCACTCGCCGTCGCAGATCATCTTGAAGCCGCGGATCGTCTCCTTGAGCGAGACGTACTTGCCCGGCGAGCCCGTGAACACTTCGGCGACGTGGAACGGCTGCGAGAAGAAGCGCTCGATCTTGCGCGCGCGCGCGACGGTCGCCTTGTCTTCTTCACTGAGCTCGTCCATGCCGAGGATCGCGATGATGTCCTTGAGCTCCTTGTAGCGCTGCAGCATACCCTGCACGCGACGCGCGGTGTCGTAGTGTTCGTTGCCGATGACGTTGGGGTCGAGCTGGCGCGACGTCGAGTCGAGCGGATCGACCGCCGGGTAGATGCCGAGCGATGCGATGTTTCGCGACAGCACGACGGTCGCGTCGAGGTGGGCGAAGGTGGTCGCCGGCGACGGGTCGGTCAGG
>CALFNI010000175.1 GCA_937902695.1 uncultured Rhodanobacteraceae bacterium | reverse complement strand
GCACCCACAAGGCGAGCCTGGAGGTGCCGACGGCGAGCCCGTGACGCCGCGCGCGGCGCAGGCAAAGCACGCGCAGGCGCAGAAGCTGCCGGAAATCCTGACGAAGCCCGCGAACGTCGAGAACCGCTCGCCGACGACCGACGACTGGGACGCATTGATCCGCCGCGCCGAGCTCGGCGGCCCGCTCGGCCAGTTTGCGCGGCAGACGACGCTGGTCGCGATCGAAGGCGCCCTCGTGCGGCTTGCCCTCAAGGCCGCGCACGAGCATCTCGCCGTCGGCGCGCTCGTCGCGCAGCTGGAGCAGAAGCTCGGCAGCGCGTTGGGCGGCAAGATCAAGATCAAGTTCGAGCGCGACACGGGCGGCGCCGAAAGTCCGGCCGAGCAGAAGACGCGCACGGAATCGACGCGGCGCCAGGCGGCGGAGGATTCGCTGCGCAGCGATCCGTTCGTGCAGTCGCTCGAGCAGACGTTCGGCGCGCGCGTGATTGCGAACAGCGTGCGGCCGGTCGACGGCGAGGCGCGCTGAGCGTCGCACGAAGACACCATTCGAAGGAGCGTTCCATGAAGGGCCCACTTGCCGGTTTGATGCAACAGGCGCAGCGCATGCAGGACGACATGAAGCGCGCGCAGGAAGAAATCGCGAATACGGAAGTCACCGGCGCGTCGGGCGGCGGCATCGTCAGCGTCGTCATGAGCGGGCGCCACGAAGTGCGCCGCGTCAGCATCGACAGGAAGCTCCTCGGCGACGATCCGGAGATGATGGAAGACCTCATCGCGGCGGCGTTCAACGATGCGGTGAACAAGGTCGCCGCGTTGACGCAGGAAAAGCTCGGCGGGCTCGCGTCGGGCATGAACCTGCCGCCCGGGTTCAAGCTGCCGTTCTGAGAAGCGGGATTCGGGATTGGAGATTCGGGATTTGCAAGACCGGATTTACTGATCCCGGATTCCGAATCTCCAATCCCGGCCCAAAGCTATGTCAACAGGCTCTCCGCTCCTCGCCGACCTCATCGAAGCGCTGCGCTGCCTGCCCGGCGTCGGCGCGAAGAGCGCGCAGCGCATGGCGCTGCACGTGCTCGAACGCGATCGCGCCGGCGCGAAGCGGCTCGCCGAGAAGCTCGCGACGGCGGTCGAGCGCATCGGCAACTGCACGCGCTGCCGCACGTTCAGCGAGGAAACCGTCTGCGCGCTTTGCGCCAGCGCGTCACGCGATGCCTCGCTGCTCTGCGTCGTCGAGACGCCGGTCGATCAGCTCGCGATCGAGCAGGCCACGGGCTATCGCGGACGCTACTTCGTGCTGCTCGGCCGACTGTCGCCGCTCGACGGGCTCGGCCCGAAGGAAATCGGTCTCGATCTCCTCGCCCGGCGCCTCGGCGAAGGCGAAGTCGAGGAGCTCATCGTCGCGACGAATCCGACCGTCGAGGGCGAGGCCACCGCGCACATGCTCGCGCAGATCGCGCGCGCGGCGGGCGTGCGCGCGAGCCGGCTCGCGCACGGCGTGCCGCTCGGCGGCGAGCTCGAGTACATCGATCGCGGAACGCTCGCGCATGCGTTCGGCGGGCGTCAGGCGCTGGGTTGAGGACGGCTGAAGACTGAACCACGAAGAACACGAAGGACACGAAAAAAAGCAAAGCGCTTCTTGAACCTCTTTCTTCGTGCTCTTCGTGTTCTTCGTGGTTCAATCTTCTCTTGCAGGGAGTAGACGACGATGGCCGAAACGCTGTTCTCCAAAATCATCCGCCGCGAGATCCCGGCCGAGATCGTCTACGAGGACGACGATGTCCTCGCATTCCGCGATATCAATCCGCAGGCGCCGGTGCACGTCTTGTTCGTGCCGAAGACGCCGGTCGCCACGCTCAACGACCTGACCGACGCCGATGCGCTGACCGCCGGCAAGCTCGTGCTTGCGGCAAGCCGCTTCGCGAAGTCGCAAGGGTTCGCCGAGAACGGCTATCGCTGCGTGATCAACTGCAACCGCGACGGCGGGCAGACGGTGTTCCACCTGCACCTGCATCTGCTCGCCGGGCGGCCGATGCACTGGCCGCCGGGCTGATCGCCGCGCGGCTCAGTCGCCGTCGTGGTGGTGGTGGCCGGGGTGCGAGATGATGATCG
>CALFNI010000174.1 GCA_937902695.1 uncultured Rhodanobacteraceae bacterium | reverse complement strand
CAGGCCGTCGTTGCGATTCTTGCGCTGCTCTTTTCGCAGGTGGTCTCGAATGTCGGCGCGACGGTCATGATGGTGCCGATGGCGATCAACGTCGCGCTGGCATCGGGCGGCAACCCCGCGGTATATGCGCTGCTCGTCGCGATCTCGACGTCGAACACGTTCATCATGCCGAGCGCGAATCCGGTGATACTCATCGTCGCCGGTCCCGGCGGCTATCGCTCGCGCGATTTCCTGCGCGTCGGATTGCCGCTGACGCTGCTGCTGCTGGTGACGACGCTGATCGCGTTGAATCTCGTGTTCGGGCGCTGACGCGCCGACCTTTCTTGCCGCAGCCCTCCCCCTGGAGGGACGCAGGCGCCCAGGCCTGCGACGGTGAGGCTGCTTGCCCTCACCCGCGCGTACTTCACCAACGGACTAGCGCAAGCGCACTTCGCCATCCACGACGTCGACCGGCATCGCAACAAGCCCGCTCCGGCACGGCCCGCCGAGGCACGCGCCCGATTCGACGGCGAATGTCGCGCCGTGCACGGCGCAGGTGATGCGCGCGTCCTGGACGAGGAATTGTCCCGGCGCGTAATCGAGGTTGCGGCCCGCGTGCGGGCATTCGTTGTGATACGCGTACACGCGAGCGCCGATGCGGAGCACGATCACGTCGAAGCCGCCGGTCGACGACGGCACGGTGACGCCGATCGCGCCGCCGTCCGGAATATCCGCGACGCGGCACAGAGGACCCTGCGGCGCGTCGCCGGGATTGCTTCCGGCACTTGTCCCGGATGGCTCTGAGCCCAAGATAGCTGCGATGCTCCGCTTCGTCGCGGCGCATTCTGGCATACGGAGAATCGGTTCATGTTCGGCTTCCGCTTTCATCCGCGCGCGCGTCATCCGCTGGTCAGGCTGCTGGCGCTCGTGGTCGGCGGCGCGGTGCTGCTCGTCGTGCTCGCGTTCGGGTTTTTCGCCGCGGTCGCCCTCGCGATCGGCGGCGCGATCGTCGTGCTGTTCAACGCGTTGCGCACGCCGCAGCGCGCGGCTGAGGGCGCGCCGGCACCGCAGGCTCCGGCCGGCGTGATCGAGGGCGAGTTCAAGGTCGTGCGCGAGACACCGGCGCGCCACTGATCCGGATGGCCCCATCCCACGCGTAGGCGGCGGGCCTATGGAGGGGCCAAAGTAATGCCTATCCTGCATGCTCGCCGGCGGTCTGTCCGGCGGCCTTCCGCATCGGACGCACCATGGACGATTCGACCTCCTGCGAAGCCGTCGCCGTGACGGCGCCTTCCCGGACGCTTTTCACGCCGCGCGTGCTCGTACCGCTCGCGCTGGTCGCGCTCTACTTCGTCTGGGGCTCGACGTATCTCGCGATTCGCGTCGCGCTCGAAAGCTACCCGCCGTTCCTCATGGCCGGCACGCGCTTCCTGATCGCCGGCGGCGCGCTGTATGCATTCCTGCGCTGGCGCGGCATGCCGGCGCCGACACGCACGCAATGGCTCAACTCGGCGATCACCGGCACGCTTTTGCTCGGCATGGGCAACGGGCTCGTCTGCTTCGCCGAGCAGAGCGTCGCGTCGGGTCTCGCCGCCGTCGCCGTTGCGGCGATGCCGCTTTTCGCCGCGGTGTTCGGCGGGCTCTATGGACACTGGCCGCGCCGGATGGAATGGCTCGGCCTCGCCGTGGGCTTTGCCGGCGTCGTGCTGCTGAACCTCGGCGGCAGCATGAGCGGCGCTCCGCTCGGCGCGATCGCGCTCATCATCGCGGCGATGTCGTGGGCATTCGGCTCGGTCTGGAGCCGCCGCCGCGACATGCCGCCCGCGGCGATGAACACCGCCGCGCAGATGCTGACCGGCGGCGCCGTGCTGTTCGTCGGCGCGCTCCTGTTCGGCGAGCGCTACCCGGCGATGCCGACGATGTCGTCGACGCTGGCGCTCGGCTACCTTGCGGTCGCCGGATCGCTGATCGGCTTTTCCGCGTACCTTTATCTGCTCAATACGGTTCGGCCCGCACTTGCGACGAGCTACGCGTACGTGAATCCGCCGGTCGCCGTCCTGGTCGGCGCGCTGTTCGCCGGCGAGGCGATTCGTGCGTTCGATATCGTCGCGATGGCCGTGATCCTTGGCGGCGTCGGACTCATTGCGATGGCGCGCGAGCGACGCGCGTAGCCAATCGGTCCGCGCGGCCGGTAGACGTACCGTCTACCGGCCGGCGTTGCTTCGGTTAGCGGCCGATCATTGGCCGAAAACGCTCATCACGAATCCCCACAGCGTCGGACCGGGGGGCCACAGGATCGCGTGCGCGCCGGGCGCGGGGGCGACGGCCGACGTGCCGCAAAGCCACGGATCGCATTGCGTGTGGCGTGCGAACGCGGGAGCCGAGAAGACAATGGCCAGAGCAACGATCGCGATTTTGTTTTTCATCGGGCACTCCTGAAAGAAGATCCAGCGTCTGAGAGCTGTGCTCTCATCAGGAGATACGGACTCCCCATTTCGAACAGGACATCCAGACGGATGCGCGCTCGCATATGTGGCGTGGATTGTCGGCTCGCGCTTGTTGTCTTGATTGCAACCCGCAGCGACCGGTCCATCGCCAACGATGGCGAGCAAATCACAACTCGCGCAGCGCCGTCGTTACCGGCAGACGCGCCGCCCGCATGGCGGGGAACAAGCCGCCGATGAAGCCGATCGCGAGCGCCCATTTGAGCCCGCTCCAGACCAGCGCCGGCGACACCTTGAACGCGAACACGACCTGGCTGAAGTTCTGGCCGAGCGTGGACACCGTGTAGTTGTTGAAGATGAGCCACGCCACGAACGCGCCGAGCACGCCGCCGGCGAGCGCGAGCAGCATCGTCTCGAGCAGCACCGACACCACGACCGGCAAGCCGCGGAATCCGATCGCGCGCAATGTCGCGATCTCGCGCGCGCGCGTTGCGACGGCCGCATACATCGTGTTCAGCGCGCCGAACACGGCGCCGATGCCCATGATGACGCCGATGATGATGCCCATCACCTTGATCACGCGCGTCAGGTTCTCCGATTGCGCGCTGTAGTAGTCGCTGGTCGTCTTTGCGTCGACCTTGAGCCGCGGGTCGGCCGCAATCCCGGCCTTGAACTGATCGAGCGCGTCGGGCGATGTCAGCCGCACGGTCACCGACTGGTAACCCTGGCGCCGATACGTCGCCGAGACGACCTCGACGTCGCCCCAGAGCTCCGACTCGTGCGCATCGCCCGATTCGAACACGCCGGTGATCGTCCACTGCTGGTTGCCGAGATTGATCGTCGCGCCGGGATCGAGCCCCGCGAACTGCGCGAGCGCGCCCTTGCCGACGATGAGCTCGCGCAGTCCCTGCCCGAACTTCTTGCCGCTGACGATCTTGACGTTGGGCCGGAGCGCGAACGCCTGCTCGCCGACGCCGCGGATCTCGACGTTCGCATCGGTCGCGCTGGCTTTCTTCGGAATGTTCGCGACGACCACGAGCTCGGGCGATGCGATGGGCTTGCCCGCGGCATCCTTCAGGATGCCGGGCAGCTGCTCGACGAGCGTCGCATCCTCGCGCGCGATGCCGGACGAGAGCTCGGCGGTCGCGCCGCCGCGCATGACGATCGCGGTCTCGGCGTCGCCGGTCTGCGCGAGCGTCTGGCGGAAGCCCTCGGCCATCGCCAGCAGCGCGACGAGCACGCCGACGACGCCGGCGATGCCGACGATGATGACCGACGAGGAGCCGAGCCGCTGCGGGATCGTCGCGATGCCGACGTTGGTCACCGACCACGCCTGCCGGCCGGTGCGCGTGAAGGCCATCCAGAGCGCGAGCAGCACGACGAGCGCGACCAGCGCCGGCCACGGCAGCACGACGAGCACGAAGATCGCTATCGCGATGACGACGATCATCAGAAGGTTCGTGAGAAATTTCATCGCGATCTCCTTAGCGGCCGGCCAGCGCATCGACGATGCGAAGGCGCATGCCGCGCAGCGCGGGCAATACGCCGACGACGAGCCCGATGCCGAGCATCAGTGCGATGCCGAGCGCCCACGTCGAACGGCCGATCGGCGGGAAGTTCATGCGGCCGCCGCTGCCCGCGTTGACGGCCGGCAGCAGCACCTGCGCGAGCAGGAGCCCGAGCACGCCGCCGAACACGATCAGGAGGATCGCTTCGGCGAGCACGAGGCCGAGCACGCTGTTGTTCGAAAAGCCGATCGTCTTCAGGACGGCGAGCTCCGGAAGGCGCTCGCGCACGGCCTGCGCCATCGTGTTGCCGGTGAGCAGGATCAGCGTGAAGAACACCGCCGCCATGAGCGCGCCGACGATGAGCCCGATGTCGCCGAGCTGCTTGACGAAGGC
>CALFNI010000173.1 GCA_937902695.1 uncultured Rhodanobacteraceae bacterium | reverse complement strand
AGGGTGAGGGCACGCTGGTACGCCCTACCCAAAGCTCCCTTCACCGGACGCGCTCCGCGCGCCGACCTCTCCCGCTAGCGGGAGAGGCGAAAATCACCGCGGCGGCTGATAGATCTGAATCAGATTCCCGCAGGTATCCGCGAACACCGCGATCTTCACCGGCCCCGCCTGCATCGGCTCGCGCGTGAACACGACGCCATGCGCCTTCAGCCGTCGAAACTCCGCGTCGACATCCGGGACCTCGAATGCAGTCGCCGGAATCTTCTGCGCGAAGAGTGCCTCCTGAAAGGTCTTCCCGGCCGGATTCGCATTCGGCTCCAGCGACAACGCTGCGCCCTCCGGCGCGTCGGGCGAAACGACCGTGATCCAGCGGTATTCGCCGACCGGAATGTCGTGCTGCTTCACGAAGCCGAGCACGTCCGTGTAGAACGCGAGCGCCTTCGACTGATCGTCGACCATGATGCTGTTGAGTGCGATCTTCATGCGATCTCCGTTGCGCAGGAACTCCGCAACCTTGCCTGCAACATGGCGCTCAGTGCTTCTCGGAAATTGCGCACGCGGTTTTCGGGCGATAGCCGGGATGCGCGAGCGCGGCCGTCAGGAGACTGAGGCAGCCGGGCTCCAGCGACGCTGCCGAAGATGCCGGCTCCGCAGCACCCGCCTTCGCATGGCGTCGATACGCCGTCGGCGTGCGGCCGACGCGTCGCGCGAACCACGCGCTGAAACTGCCGACGCTGCTGAAGCCGACCTCCATGCAGACCTCGGTCACCGAGCGCTCGCTCCGAGCCAGCAACCGCTTGGCGCGATCGAGCCGCTCGCGAAGCCGATACTGATGCGGCGTCTCGCCGAACAGCGCAGCGAAGCGGCGTATGAGCTCGCCGGTCGAGAAACGGGCTTCGCGCGCAACGCATGCCAGCGGAACGCTCTCGCCGGTTTCGCGCAGGCGCCTTCGCGCGAGGCAGAGCCGCGCGAACGTCGCGAGATGGCCGGCGTCTTCGTTCATGCCTTGCGCAGTATCGCCATCGGCGGCGTCCGCGCAATACGGAGCGTTCCCGCCCACCCCGCGAACGCGACCAGTGCGGCCGCCGCGGCGATCAGCGACAGCAGCGGCCACGCCGGCGGCCAGTAGTTTTCCAGCTTGAACACGCCTTGCGCGAGCGCGATGCCTATGCCCGCCGCGCCGATCGCTGCAATCAGGCCGGCGAGCAGGCCGAGCGCGACGAACTCGCCGAGCACTGCGAGGCTCAACTGGCGCGCATGTGCGCCGAGCGTGCGCAGGAGCGCGATCTCGAACCGGCGCTCGTCCGCCGTCGCCGCGAGCGCCGCGAGCAGCACGAGCACGCCGGCCGCGACGCTGAATGCGAGGACCCATCCTGCCGCGCGCCCCACGCGATCGACGATGTCGCGCACGCGGTCGAGAATCGCGTTCACGTCGACGAGCGAGATGTTCGGAAAATCGCGCGACAGCGTCCCAAGCTGCGCCGACACGCCCGCTGGCGCGTGGAAGCTCGTGACGAGGCTGTGCGGCAGTGTCTCGCCGGTCTTCGGATCGAGCATCAGGAAGAAGTTCACGCGGAACGAATCCCAGTTGACGCCGCGGATGCTCGCGACGCGCGCCGTGATGTCGCGCTCGCCGACCCGCAGCGTCAGCGTGTCGCCGAGCTTCAGATGAAACATGTCGACCCACATCGTGTCGACCGACAGGCTCGGCTCGGTCTCGCTGCCGTCGAACCAGCGTCCCAGCTTCAGCTTGTTCGCCGGCGGCAGCGTATCGCTCCACGAAAGGCGCATCTCGCCGTTGATCCAGTTCGCCGCGCGCTTGTCCTCGAAATCGTCGGCCTTTGGCGCAACGCCGTTGATCGCGACGAGCTTGCCGACCGCGAGCGGCAGCATGCCGACGTTCGTCGCGCCGAGCGCCGCAAGCCGCTGCTGCATCGAATCGCGCTGCTCCGGCTGCAGGTTGATCATGAAATAGTTCGGCGTGTCCGGCGCGAGCTCGAGCCGCCAGCGATCGAGCAGCGACGGCGCGATGACGCCGAGCACGGCGAGCGCGGTCAGGCTCAGCGCGAGCGCGCCGGCCTGCAAGAGACTGAGCGCGCGGCGGCGCGCGAGATTCGCAAGGCCGAAACGCAGCGCGCCCGGCAGGCGCTTGCCGCCGCTGCGCAGGATCCGCAGCAGCACGAAGCCGAGCAGCCACGTCGCGAGCGCGATGATCAGGAACCCGGCGCCGAGCGTCACCGCGAGCCGCGCGTTGCCCGCCTCGATCGCGATCAGCGCGCCGCCGACCGCGAACGGAAGCAGGTACAGCGCATCGAACCGGCGCGGCCGCGCATCGAGATCCTGGCGGAACACGCGCATCGGCTCGACATCGCGCAGGCGCAGCAGCGGCGGCAGCGCGAATCCGAACAGCACCGCAAGGCCGATCGCGAACGCGGCAAGCGGCGGCCCGAGCGGCAGCGGCGGCGTCGCGCCGGGCAGGAGATCGCGCGCGAACGCGATCACGACCTCTTGCATGCCGAGCCCGAGCGCAAGGCCGATCACGCACGCAGGCAGCGCAAGCAGCGCGATCTCGAGCGTCAGCGCCGCGATGATCTCGCCGCGGCTCGCGCCCAGGCACTTCAGCAGCGCGACTTCCTCGGTCTTCCGCTTCGCGAACCGCTGCGCGGCGAGCGCGACCGCAATGCCGGACAGCAGCGCGGCCAGCAGCGCGGCAAGGCGAAGGAAACTCTCGCCGCGCTCGAACGCGGTGCGCAGGTTCTGCTGCGCATCCTCGACCGTCGTGATTTCCGCGCCGGCCGGCAGTTTCGGCTTCGCCCATGCGGCGAATGCATCGACCGACGCCGTTTCGCCGGCAACGAGCAAACGGTGTCGCACGCGGCTGCCGGGTCCCATGAGCCCGACCGATTCGGCGTCCGCATAGTTCATGACGAGCCGCGGCGCGAGCCGGAACACGTTGCCGCTGTCGGGGGAGCGCACGATCTCGCCGGCCAGCCTGAACTCGCGCCCGCCGACCTGCACGCTCGCGCCGACGCCGACGCCGAGCGCGACGAGCACTTCGTGATCGACGTAGACGCTGCCAGCCTCGGGTTCGTGCACGTTCTTCTCGGGCCCTGACGCGTCGCGCACCGCGAGCACGCCGCGCAGCGGAAAGCCGCGACCCGCCGCGCGCACGTCGCAGAGCCGGCTCTTGTCGCCGACGAAGACGACGCTCGGAAAATCGGCGAGCTCGGTGTGCCGGAGCCCCAGCGTCTCGGCCTCGGCCGTGAACTCGGGCGGCAGCGCGCGACTCGACGAGACGCCGAGATCGCCGCCGATCAGCTCCGCCGCCGACGCGACGATCGCACGCTCGACGCGGCTCGCCAGCGTCGCGACGGCCGCGAGCGCGGCGACCGCCAGCACGAGCGCGGCGAACAGCGTCGCGAGCTCGCCATGGAAGAACTCGCGACGAAGGCTCCGCGCGGCGAATGTCAGCGGCTTCACGCGCGCCCCTCGCCCGCCGCCCGTTCGGCAGGGAGAGCTTGCCCGCGGCCTTCGGCGGCGAGCCTGTCGATTCGCCCATCGACGAGACGAAGGCTTCGCTCGCAACGTCCCGCCAGCGCGACGTCGTGCGTGACGAGCACGAGCGTCGTGCCGTGCTCGCGGTTGAGCGCGAACAGCAGATCGCTGACCACGGCGCCGGTCCGCTGGTCGAGATTGCCGGTCGGCTCGTCGGCGAACAGAACCTCGGGCCCGTGCACGAACGCGCGCGCGAGCGCGACGCGCTGCTGCTCGCCGCCCGAAAGCTGGTGCGGATAATGATGCCGCCGCGCATCGAGGCCCACGCGCGCGAGCGCGTCGCGCGCCCGCGACGCCGCATCGCTGCTGCCTTCGAGCTCGAGCGGCAGCATGACGTTTTCCTCGGCATTCAGCGCCGGTAGCAGGTGGAAGCTCTGGAATACGAACCCGACGAGCCGGCGACGCAGGCGCGCGCGCGCTTCCTCGTCGAGCGTGTCGAGCAGCTGGCCCGCGAGGGTCACGCTGCCGGTGCTCGGACGATCGAGCCCGGCGAGGAGGCCGAGCAGCGTCGTCTTGCCGGAGCCCGATGCGCCGACGATGGCAAGGCTCGCGCCGCGCGCGACGTCGAGGCTGACGCCATCGAGAATCGTCAGCCGACCGTCGGGTCCATCGACGGTTTTGCTAACCTCGGTCGCGCTCAATACGGATTCGGAAGGCATGATGATCGCTCGTCTCGTTCTCTTGATGCTGCTTGGCGGATCCGGCTTCGCGGCCGCGGCGCCGGCGCCGGTGCTCGTGTTCGGCGACTCGCTGTCCTCGGCACATCGCATCGCCGTCGAATCGGGCTGGGTGCACCTGCTCGAGACGCGGCTCGAAACATCGAAGCATCCGCGACCGGTCGTGAACGCCAGCATCAGCGGCGAGACGACGGCCGGCGGCATGCAGCGGCTGCCGAAGATCCTCGCCGACGACAAACCCGCGCTCGTCGTGCTCGAGCTTGGCGCGAACGACGGGCTTCGCGGCCTGCCGATCGCCGAGATTCGCGAGAACCTCACGACGATGATCCGCGCCTGCCAGGCGTCGGGCGCGGCGGTCGTGCTGCTCGGCATCGAGCTCCCGATCAATTACGGCCCGCAGTACCGCGAGGGCCTCAGGGGCATGTATCGTGATCTTGCGGCGGAATTCAATCTGCCGTTGGTCCCGTTCCTGCTCGACGGCGTCGCCCTCGACCCTGCCCTGATGCAGGACGACGGCCTGCATCCGAAGTCAGAAGGCGAGCCGAAGGTGCTCGACAACGTCTGGCCGGTGCTGGAACCCGCCCTCGCCAGGCTCAAGTGACGGACCGGCCCGGCAGGTGGAGGACGACGAAGCCGAAAGTCCGATCCCGCGCTTCGCGAGCCGCGGGCGCGCCTATGTCTACGTGCTGCCGTGCCGCGACGAGGACCTGCTGAAGGTCGGCTTCTCGCGCGACCCGCTGCAGCGCCTGCGGACGCTGCACGCGCGGTTCTTCCGTTTCTTCGACCTCGACCGCGCGCTCCTCGTAGCGACCGACAGCGTGCGCGACGCGCGGCGCATCGAACGGCGCTTCATCGAGGCATTCGCCGAACGTCGCTCACCGGCGCCGCTCGTCGTGCCCGACGCCGCGGCCGGATACACCGAGTGGTATCGCGGCGCGTATGCCGATGCCGAAACGATGGCGCGCGCGGTTTGCGTCGACGAAGGCCATACGCTGCACGCGCCGCTTCGCGACTGGCTGCGCACGGTGTTCGGCGAACGCAGCGCGCTCCTGTTCGCGTGGTCCGCGAAGATGCTCGAAGCCATCGAGTACGAACGCTTCAACGCGCCGCCGTCGATGACGCCGAGCGTGCTCGAACGCGCGCTCCGCGATGGCCTCGATTGCTTCGATGAGCTTGGCATCGACATCGAGCCGCTCGTGCCGGGGCCTGTGTTCAGGTGGTATCGCGAGAATTGACCGATCGGCGGGCTCGCGAGGAACGGACCATGGCAAGAAAGGGAACGCAGCGGGCGAACGCGACGGTCGCACGCCAGCGCAGCATCCAGAAAAGGACGGATGCCCGCGACGCGAGCAAGCCGAAGAAATCTCCGAAGAAGAAGCCCGTGCAGGCCGGCCTTCGCAGGCAGCCCGTCCCGCCGCTTCCGGCGCAGCATCTCGCCAAGCTCGGCCGCGAAGCGGACCTCGACCCCGCGCCGCGCTTCGAGGCGCCCGACTATCGCGGCAGCGGCAAGCTCGACGGCAACGTCGCGATCGTCACCGGCGGCGATTCCGGCATCGGCCGCAGCGTTGCCGTGCTGTTTGCGCGCGAAGGCGCCGACGTCGCGATCATCTATCTCTCCGAGGACGACGACGCCGAAAAAACGGCGCGGCACGTCCGCGACGAAGGCCGGCGTTGCCTCCTGATCCGCGGCGACGTCAAGGACGCGAAGTTCTGCCGTAAGGCCGTCGCGAAGACCGTGCGCAAGCTCGGCCCGCTTCATGTGCTGGTGAACAACGCGGCGTTCCAGGAGCATGCGGCGTCGATCGAGGAGCTCTCGGACGATCAGTTCGACCTCACGATGCGCACGAACGTCTACGGCTACTTCAACATGGCCAAAGCCGCCGTGCCGCACCTGCGCAAGGGCGGCTCGATCATCAACACGGGCTCGGAAACCGGCATCTTCGGCGCCGGCGAGCTGCTCGACTATTCGGCGACCAAAGGCGCGATCCACGCATTCACCAAAGCGCTCGCGTCCAATCTCCTGCCGAGGGGCATTCGCGTCAACGCAGTCGCGCCGGGTCCGGTGTGGACGCCGCTGAATCCGGCGGATCGCGCGGCCAGGGATGTCGCGAAGTTCGGCGAAGCGAGCGACATGCACCGCCCCGCGCAGCCGGAAGAAATCGCGCCGGCCTATGTATTCCTCGCCTCGCCCGCATGCGCGAGCTACATCAGCGGCATCATCCTCCCGGTCATGGGCGGCCCGGCCGGCTGAGCGCGACGCGTCAGACGCGATTGCCGATCTCGCGCATCAGCTGATCGAACTTGTCCCAGCTGATCTTGCGCCGGTAAACCTTGTTCGTCGGCCGCCATTCGACCGCGCCTTTCGAAATCAGCAGCGTACCGAACCGCTTTTCATCCTTGCGAACGACGAAGACGATGTCTTCGCGGCCGAGCTCGCGCTTGGGACCGGCGCTCGCCCACAGGATCAGCGCACCGA
>CALFNI010000172.1 GCA_937902695.1 uncultured Rhodanobacteraceae bacterium | reverse complement strand
CCGCTTGCGCTCAACGAGAGCGGCTTCGGCAACGTGCCGCACCTCATCGACGGCTTTCGCGACGGCAAGCCCGCGCCGCACTGGCAACATCAGGCGTTCGCGCCGGCATCGGGCCTGCGCGCGTCGCTGTCCGACCTGATGCGCTTCGCCGCCGCGACGCTTCGGCCCGACAAGACTCCGCTGCGCGCCGCGATCCTGCTCGCGCGCCAGCCACGCGCGGCGGCGGGGGGCGGCGAGACCGCGCTCGCCTGGCAGATCGTGCCGGTCGAATCGGACGGCCAGACCTGGCCGCTGCTCTGGCAGGCAGGCATCACCGGCGGTTTCGCGAGCTTCATCGGGCTTCGCACCGACAAGCAGCGCGCCGTCGTGCTGCTCGGCAACGCCGGCGTCGATCTCAGCGCGCTCGGCCTCACGCTGATGGCCGATCGCAACGCGCCGCCCGCGCCACCGAAGCTCGTGCCGATGTTCGCGCCCGCCTCGCTCGCCTATCCCGGCCTTTATCGGTTCGACACCGGCGGCGATCTGCTCGTGCGGGCGACCGGCGAGGGCCTCTCGATGCAGATCGGCGGTTACGTGCCGCAGACGATGTCGGCCTACGACGAGGATGCCTTCGAGATCGCGGGCGCGTCGGGCCAGCTCACGTTCGAGCGGCAGGAGAGCAAGGTCGTCGGCGCGATCCTGCATCGCAACGGCACGAACCTCCACGCGGCACGGCTCAGCGATGCCGCGCCGGTGCTGAAGCGCAACACGAGCCCGCTCAATGCGAAGGAGCTCGCCGCCTACGCCGGCGACTACGCGCTCTCGAGCACGGCGCGCGCGCACGTCGTCGTCGCGACGCCGGGGCTTCGCGCGCAGCTGACGGGCACCGCGCCGACGTTCCTGCAGAGCTGCGCGCACGACCGGTTTTGCGACGCCGACGGCACGCTCGAGATCGGGTTCACGCGCGAGCGGAACGGCAAGGCCAGCGCGCTCGAGTGGCGCCAGGGCGTGTTCGAGGCACGCGCGACGCGCGACGACTGGTAGCGGCACGCCGATATACTTGGCGCGTGGCAACCCAGCTCAGCGTCAACGTCAACAAGATCGCGGTGCTGCGCAATTCGCGCGGCGGCAGCGAGCCCGATCCGGTCGGGGCGGCACGCGCCGCGCTCGCGGCCGGCGCGAACGGCATCACGGTGCATCCGCGTCCCGACGAGCGCCACATCCGGGTCGACGATGTCGCCCGCATCGCGGCCGTCGTCGGTGAGGGCGCCGAGTACAACATCGAAGGCAATCCGTTCGCGCCGGCGCGCGGCTCGTATCCGGGACTGGTCGAGCTCGTGCGGCGCGTCGGGCCCGCGCAGGTCACGCTCGTGCCCGACGGCGATGCGCAGATCACCTCCGATCACGGCTTCGATCTCGCACGGGACGCGGCGCGTCTCCGGCCGCTCGTGAGTGCGTTCAAGGATATCGGCTGTCGCGTGAGCCTTTTCATGGACGCCGACTCGCCCGACATCGAGCGCGTCGCCGAGGTCGGTGCGGACCGCATCGAGATCTACACGGGCCCTTATGCGCACGCGTATGCGCACGGCGACGCGGCACAGGCGCTCGATGCGTGCGTGCGCACGGCCGAGCGCGCGCGGGCTTGCGGGCTCGGCGTCAACGCCGGACATGATCTCAGCCAGCAGAATCTCGGTGCGCTGAAGCGCGCGATTCCGTTTCTCGACGAAGTGTCGATCGGGCACGCGCTGATCGGCGAGGCGCTTTACGAAGGTCTCGCCGTGACGATTCGCAATTACCTCGCGATTCTCCGCGAAGAGTAAGCGCCTTTTTCCCCTCTCCCGCTTGCGGGGGAAGGGCGCGCGCTTGAAAAATGGGCGCGGCACAAATAAAAACGGCGCTGCATCGCTGTAGCGCCGTCAGTCCATTGCGAAGGCGCTTTGTTATTTTCCCGCCCCGACTGCGGATTACGTAATGAGGCCGATCT
>CALFNI010000171.1 GCA_937902695.1 uncultured Rhodanobacteraceae bacterium | reverse complement strand
AGCGCCTCGCCCGCGGTCTGCTCCCAGCCCTCCGACAGCTTCTGCCCGTTTTCGGTTCTGTGGATCTCGCCGTTCGCGACCTGGCAGTTATAGCCCGCCGTCGCCTTCGCCGAGACCTTGCCGCCGATGCCGTCGAGGCCGACTTCGAAGCCGACATAGGCCGAGACGTCGTGCGAGGTGTAGCTGCCCCAGTTCTGCTCGTTGCTGGTGCCGCCCGTGATCGAGCGGCCGAACGAGGATGCCTTGTCGGCATTCGCCTGCAGCGCGCGGAAGAACGGCGGCAGCCAGGCGACCTGGCGCACCTTCGGCTCGATGACCTGCCGGCAGCCGTCGGTCGCGATCGTCGCCTCGACCGAATCGCCGTCGAAGTCGCTCGCGACGAGATCGGCCGCCGTTATGCCGCTGAAGTCGCCGTTCTCGATGAAATGCTGGCCCGTGAACGAGGTCGGATCGCCGGTATCCTCGAGGTGCCAGATCGAGCGCACCCAGCGGTTCGTCGTGTCGCGCGTCGAGGTCATGATCTCGGCGATGCCGTCCTTGTCCATGTCGGCCACCGCGACGTTGACGAACGCGAGGTCGCTGAGGCCCGACACCGAGTAACTTCCCGAATAGGCGGGATCGAGGATCGTGCGGTACTTGTAGCCGGGCGCGCCGGCCGGATCGGGCGGCGTGCCGCCGCCGGCGTCGATCGCGTACGAATAGGTGTCGACCTCGCCGTACGAGCCGTGCACGGTCAGCGTGACCGTGTAGGGCGAATCGGCCGGGAAATGATGCGTCGGGTTCGGATCGGTATCGAGCGTGGTGCCGTCGCCGAAATCCCAGTGGTAATTCACGATCGCGCCGGTGGACTGGCTGATGAAATGAACCGTGAGCGCATCGGTGTACTCGAACGCGAAGTACGCGGCGACGTCCACTTTCGCCTTGTACGCCTCGACGTCGAGCCGCGAGTTCGGATCGGAGCGGACGAGCACGATCTCGGCCGGCGAGACGCGATCGACGTCGGCGATCGTCGCCTCGAGCGTCGGGATGCCGTTCGCGTTCTGGCCCTGGATGATGTGGCTCCAGTCGTATTCCATGCCGGCGCCGCGCGAGGCGAATGCGATCGACGTGATGACGTCGCCGGTCCGCGTCGGGATGAAGTGGTGCAGGCGCTGGCCGATGTAGTTGTTCGGATCGCCCGAGCCGTCCTCGAAGATCGCGTGCACGACGAGCTCGGCGGCCGCGCTGTCGACGACGTCCCCCGCGTCGGCGTCGAGCTCGAGGAAGCTGTTGATGGGCGGCGAGGTCGAGATGTCGTCGGCGAGATACTCGAAGCCGATGATGCTCTGGAACGCCTTGCTGCCGATCGCGTCGTCGCCCGATTCGATCGGCAGCGCCGGCGTCGTCGGCTGGTACTCGAGGAGGTTGTAGTTGAGCGCGAGCGTCGCGTTGGAGCCTGAGTCGTTGACGACGACGATCTGCGCGCGGCCGTCGAGCAGCATGTCGCCGGCGGCCACGCTCGCGTTCTGGACGCCGCTGATCGTGCGGTTCCAGGTGCCCGCGGCGCTACCGTCGCCTTGCGCGATGACGCCGCCGGCGCCGCCGGTCAGCACGAAGACGCGCATGCCGAACGGGCTCGTCGTGCGCAACAGGACGGCGAGCTCCTGCTTGCGATCGTTCGAGCCGTCGAAGTCGCCCGCGGCGAGGTCGACCGTGCTGAACGTCTGCGGCGATTCCCAGGTGTCGATGAGGTCGGCCGACGGCGTGCCGTTCCGCTCGAAGACGCCGAGGCGGAGCGCGCCGGTCGCGACGACGCGGTTCGCGGTGACGATCTCCTTGCGGCCGTCGCCGTCGAGATCGACGCTGACCGCCTTCAGGAACGTCGTGCCGGCGAGCGCGCCGGGATAGAGGCCGGCGCGATAGACGCGCTCGAGCGGCGGCGAATCGGGCGAGAGGACGTATTCGTCGAACGCGTTGAGGCTGCCCGACGTCGCCATCATCTCCATGAACTCGGCGTCGACGCCGAAGGTGACGCTGCGCCCGAACGGCGTCGTGTCGCAGCCGATGCCGGCCGGCGCATGCGTGACGAAGTCGGGCAGCGGCCTGCCTGCCGCCGGCGCGGCGCCGACGGCACACATCAGAACGGCTGCAACGAGTGAACGCGCGCCGGCGCGCGAGATCCGGATCCCCATGACATACTCCCCTGATCGCCGCGCTGCCGCCGCGTAGTGCGCCGCATCGCGCGTGCGTGCCTATGATGGCGGCATCGCTCGCGCCGATGCAATTGCGATTTTGTGGCATCGGAGTTCCCGTGGGCGACGCATTCGGCGCGCGGTGCTACATTACGCGCCATGCTCGAAGGGCCCCGCGCATCGCGCGTTCAGTCAGCACTGCTCCTCGTCGGCCTTCTCGGCTGCATCCCCGGTTTCACTTTCGCGAAAGGCGCAGCGACGCTCGCGGTCGGTCCCGACGAGCGCGCGTTCGCGGCCGAGGTCGCCAAAGAGGGCGGCCCTCCGGAGAAGACCGTGCTCGCGACGCTCGCCGGCGCGAAGGTGCAGCAGAGCATCCTCGATGCGATGGCGAGACCGGCGGAGTCCAAGCCCTGGAAGGACTATCACCCGCTGTTCCTGACCGACAGGCGCGTCGACGACGGCGTCGCGTTCTATCTCGCGAACCGCGAGCTGCTCGATCGCGTCGGCAAGGAGTACGGCGTGCCGCCCGAGGTCATCGTCGCGATCATCGGCATCGAGACGAACTACGGGCGCACGACGGGGAAGTACCGCGTCATCGATGCGCTCTCGACGCTCGCGTTCCACTACCCGCCGCGCGCGCCGTTTTTCCGCGGCGAGCTGAAGCAGCTGTTCCTGCTCGGCGACAAGCACCTCGCCTATCCCATCGACGAGCTCAAGGGCTCGTACGCGGGCGCGATGGGCTGGGGCCAGTTCATGCCGACCAGCATCGCGCAGTGGGCGAAGGACGAGGACGGCGACGGCCGCATCGATCTGTGGAACTCGCTGCCGGACATCACCGCGAGCGTCGCGAACTATTTCGCGGCGCACGGCTGGCAGACGGGCGAGCCGGTCACCGTGCGCGCGCAGCCGGCCGGCGACGCGCGCGCGCTGAAGCCCGACGGCATCGAGCCCGTTTATCCGGTGCAGCAGATGGAGGCATGGGGCTACGCGCCGCTCTCGCATGTCGACGCGGAGCTCGTGTCGGCGCTCCTGACCCTCGTCGGCGACCGGGGTCCGGAGTACTGGCTCACGTTCAAGAACTTCTACGTGATCACGCGCTACAACAAGAGTCCGCTCTATTCGATGGCGGTCTGGCAGCTCTCGCAGCAGATCGCCGGCGGCGTCGTCGAGCCGCCGCAGGCCGCCGCCGTGGAACCTGCGCCATGAGGCGGATTGCCGTCGCGTGCGCGCTTGCGCTCCTCGCCGCGTGCGCGAGCCACAAGCCGCGTCCGGGCGCGGCGACGCCGCCACGCGAGGGCGCGCGCAGCAGCGGCGCGCCGGAAACGTCGCGCCCGCAGGCCGAGCGCTATCGCGACGAGCACGATGGCGGTCCCGCGCGGCCGGCGATCGACGTCTCGACGCTCGTCGAGCCGACGCCGAAGGCCGAGCCGCGCGCGCGCTACGGCAACAATCCGAGCTACAGCGTGCTCGGCAAGGATTATCGCGTGCTGAGCGATTCGCGCGGCTACGTCGAGCGCGGCATCGCGTCGTGGTACGGCAACAAGTTCCACGGCTACATGACGTCCTCGCTCGAGCCGTACGACATGTACCGGTTCTCCGCCGCGCACAAGACGTTGCCGCTGCCGACCTACGCGCGCGTGACGAATCTCGAGAACGGCAAGAGCGTGGTCGTCCGCATCAACGATCGCGGGCCGTTCCACGAGAACCGGCTGATCGATCTCTCGTACGCGGCCGCGGTGCGCATCGGCATCTGGCCGAAGGGCACCGGGCTCGTCGAGGTGCGCTCGATCGATCCCGCGCATCCCGACGCGACGCCCGCGCCGCTGCCCAAAACGGTCACGGCCGAGGCCGCATCGGCGCGTATCTATCTCCAGCTGGGCGCGTTCGGCGATCGCGCCAACGCCGATCGCGTGGCGAGCTCGGCGCGCAAGGACGGCATCGACAAGGTCGACGTCGAGGCCGCCGACGTGAACGGACACACCGTGCACCGCGTGCGCGTCGGGCCGCTCGCCGACGTCGCGGCCGCCGATGCGCTGGCGCCGCGCATCCAGAGGCTGGGCCTCGGCGTGCCGCGCGTGGCGATCGAGCGCTGAAGCGGCGACAATCCATCCTTTGACTTCGCAGGACCGATATTTCGAGATGAAGCTGCCGTATTTAGTGCTCGCCCTTGCCATCGCGCTCGCCGCCTCGCCGGCCGACGCGGCCCACGCCAAGAAACACCACGCCGCGCAGCAGCCTCAGGCGCAGACGCAGCCCGCGCAGCAGCAGGCGGCGCATGCGGCAGCCGCGCAGGACGCGCCGGCGCCGGCCGCGTCGAACCCGAACCTGCCGACGCCGCAGGCCGTGCCGAGGCCGAATGCGACGCCGACCGGTCCCGGCCCGACGCCGCCGCCGCCGCAGATCGATGCCAAGAGCTGGGTGCTGATGGATTACGCGAGCGGCCAGATCCTGCTCGGCGGCAACGAGGATGCGCGCGTCGCGCCCGCGTCGATCACGAAGGTCATGACCTCGTACGTGGTTTCGGCCGAGCTCGCGCACGGCAAGATCCATCTCGACGACAAGGTGCTAATCAGCGAGAAGGCGTGGCGCTCCGGCGGCGCCGGCACCGACGGCTCGACGAGCTTCCTGCAGCTCAACAGCGAGGTGTCGCTGAAGGATCTCCTCTACGGAATGATCATCCAGTCCGGCAACGATGCCGCGATCGCGCTCGCCGAGCACACGGCGGGCTCCGAGGAGACGTTCGCGCAGCTCATGAACGAGTACGCCAAGCAGCTCGGCATGACCGGCACGCACTACATGGATGCGAGCGGCCTGCCCAATCCCGAACACTACACGACCGCGCGCGACGTAGCGCTGATGTCGCGCGCGCTGATCCGCGACTATCCAGAGGAATACAAGATCTACGCGATCAAGGATTTCGAGTGGAACGGCATCATGCAGCACAACCGCAACACGCTGCTGTGGCGCGATTCCACCGTCGACGGCATCAAGACCGGCCACACCAGCGAGGCGGGTTACTGCCTTGCGACCTCGGCGCTCCGCGGCGATCAGCGCCTGATCGCCGTCGTCATGGGCGCGCCGAGCGAGAAGCAGCGTGCCGACGACAACCAGGAGCTCCTGAACTACGGCTTCCGCTTCTTCGAGTCGCACCGGCTCTACGCCGCGGGCAAGGCGCTTGCGAACCCCGAGCTCTGGAAGGGCGCGACGCCGACGCTGCCGCTCGGCGTCGCCAACGACGTCGTCGTCACCATGCCGCGCGGACGCTACGGCGATCTCAAGGCCACGCTCGACATCCCAGCGCGGCTCGTCGCGCCGTTCCAGAAGGGCCAGAAGGTCGGCAGCTTGAAAGTCGCGCTCGACGGCAAGACATTGGTCGAGGAACCGCTGGTCGCGCTCGCCGACGGGCCCGAGGGCGGTTTCTTCAAGCGGCTTTCCGATGGCGCCTGGATGTGGTTCAAGGGCGATGCCGGCCCGGCCACGTCGACCGCGATCGAGAGTGCCGACCAGAAGCCGGGGGAGCCCAAGCAAGGTACACCGTGAAGGATCTCGACGAACTCAAGGCCGAACAGCCGGGACAGGGCTTCCAGTTTCCGGGCGTTTTCGAAATCACCGCGATGGGCCGCGCCGATGCCGATCTCGAGCGCCGCGTGCCCGAGATCGTCGAAAGCGTCGGCGTCAGCGTGCTCGCGGGCAGCCAGCGCGTGCGGCCTTCGCGCGAAGGCAATTATCTTGCGGTGTCGGTGAGCTTCACGTGTCCCGATCGCGAGCATTACGACGCGGCGCACGTGGCGCTTCGCGCGAGCGACGGGATTCGCTGGACGCTTTGACACGGGACGCCCCGGCCGCCCGGTTGTGCGAAAGTCAAAAATAGAAAATGCGTAACGACGCAAATCGATGGTTTCGCTATCCTTGCGGCTCGATCGGCGACATTTCAGGGGATTCATGGCGCTGTTTCTCGCTCGGGGGTTACTGCCTGGCGTGGTTGCCGCGTGCCTCTTTCTGGCTTGTGCGACGCCGGGCGGAAGCCAGGCATTCGCGCGCGCATCAAGCGAGCCGATGGCGTTGGGCGCCCGCTCATCGACGAGCAACGGCGTCATCGCGGCCGGGGACGGGCACAGCTGCGTCGTGACGGCTATGGGCACCGCGAAGTGCTGGGGCAACAACGGCAACGGCCAGCTCGGTAACGGTACCGGCATCAGCAGCGTCGTACCTGTCGACGTTCGAGGCCCGAGCCCGCTCGATCATGTGCGCGCGGTCGCAGCAGGCTTCATGCACACATGCGCCGTGCTGGACGACGGCAGCGCGCGTTGCTGGGGCCTCAATTTCTTCGGTGCGCTCGGTATCGGCACGACCGACGGCTGGGAGTACGAGCCGGTCGTCGTCGAAGACGTCGCCAATGCCGTCGCGATCACGGCCGGCTACGAGCACACGTGCGCATTGATTGGCGACGGCACCGTTCGCTGCTGGGGTATGAACCAATACGGCGAGCTCGGCGATGGCACGAGTGTTTCGCGCGGCACGCCAATGCCCGTCCAGGGTCTCGCCGGTGCCGTGGCAGTCGCGGCGGGCGGCCACCACACGTGTGCGCTGCTCGTCGATGGCACGGGACGATGCTGGGGTGGCAATTATTCGGGCCAGCTTGGCGACGGCACCACGATGCCTTCCACCACGCCGGTCATCATCGCCGGTCTTGCGAATGCGGTCGCAATCGACGCAGGCGACAGTCATACCTGCGCCGTGCTTGCAGATGGCAGCGCGCGCTGCTGGGGTTACAACGGCGACGGCGAGCTCGGCGACGGCACGAACGACGACCATGGCATGCCGGTCGCCGTCGCGGGGCTTTCGGGTGTCGTCGCGATCGAGGGTGGCATCGGCCACACGTGCGCGATCGGCGAGGATGGCAGCGCGCACTGCTGGGGACGCAACGCATACGGCCAGCTCGGCGACGGCAGCACGGCCTATTCGAACGTGCCGGTGTCGGTTGGCGGCATCGGCACCGTCGTGGCGATCAGCGGCGGCGCTTCCCACACGTGCGCCGTTACGTCGGACGGCGACGTCGATTGCTGGGGCCAGGCCACTTTGGGCCAGCTCGGCAACGACGATACGCCGCCTTCGGCCGTGCGTGCGCCTGCAATGGTGGCAGGCCTGGCAGGAGCCTCTCAGATTGCGGGTGGCGCGTCTCATGCCTGCGCCGTCCTCCAAAGCGGCGGTGTGCGCTGCTGGGGGAACAACGCGTACGGAGCGCTGGGCAACGGCATGAGCGGCAATGTCAGCGACGAGCCCGTCGCCACCGAAGGTCTTGCCGACGTCGTGGCGGTCGGCGCTGGTTCGTATCACAGCTGCGCGGTGCTGGGCGATGGCACCCTGCGTTGCTGGGGCGACAACACCGGCGGCCAGCTCGGCGACGCGGGCACCGAAATGTTCAGCGATGTACCGATCGACGTTCCGGGCATTGCCAGCGTTTCCGCGGTCGCGGGGGGCGCTTACCACACGTGCGCGTTGCTCGCAGACGGCGAAGTGCGCTGCTGGGGCAGCAACTACCATGGCCAGCTCGGCGACGGCACCAACGACAACAGCGTCGAGCCCGTCGCGGTCGTCGGGTTGGAGGGAGCAACGGCCCTTGCGTCAGGCTCGGATCACACATGCGTCGTGCTCGCCAATGGCGGCGCGCGCTGTTGGGGCAGAAACAACTGGGGTCAGCTCGGCAACGGTGGCAACACGAACAGCAACGTGCCCGTCGATGTCGTCGGCCTTTCCGGCGCGGTCGCAATCGCCGCGGGCGAGAATCACACGTGCGCAGCGCTCCAGGATGGCAGCGTGCGATGTTGGGGGTTCGGCAGCCTCGGACAGCTCGGTGACGGCACCTGGGACTCCAGCGGCGTTCCGGTTTCTGTGGTCGGTCTGGCAGGCGCCGTCGGCGTGGTCGCCGGCGCCATGCATTCGTGCGCGCTGCTTCAAGACGGGACTGCGCGCTGTTGGGGCGGGAATCCGTATGGCGAGCTCGGCGACGGCCAGACCGGTGATAGCGTAGTGCCGGTCGCGGTCAGCGATCTTGACGGCGCGGTCGCGATCTCCGCGGGTGCCGGCCACACGTGCGCAATTATCGCTGGCGGCAGCGCGCGTTGCTGGGGCGACAACGAGTATGGCGAGGTCGGCAACGGCGAGGGGCCATGGTCCCCGGTGCCGCTGCCGGTGATCGGCGCTCCGTTCACCGACGCGATCTTTGCGAACGGCTTCGATTGAGTGCGGGGCTGCCGTGCCCTATATGTGCTCCATGACGAAGCCATTGCTGGTCAGGGCGCTCGGGCGCCAACCGTACGAACCCGTCTGGCGCGCGATGCAGGCCTTCACCGACACGCGCGGCCCCGAAACGCCCGACGAGCTCTGGATGGTCGAGCACGACCCCGTCTTCACGCTCGGCCAGGCCGGCCGCTGGGAGCACGTGCTCATGCCCGGCGAGATTCCCGTCGTCCCGGTCGACCGGGGCGGGCAGGTGACCTATCACGGTCCCGGCCAGATCGTCGCGTATCCGCTGCTGGACCTTCGCCGCCTCGGCATTGGCGTGCGCGAACTCGTGCACCGGATCGAGCAGTCGATCATCGATACGCTCGGCCACTGGAACATCGTCGCGGTGCGCCGCGACGGTGCGCCGGGCGTCTATGTGGCCGATGCCAAAGTTGCGGCGCTCGGGCTTCGCGTCCGCCGCG
>CALFNI010000170.1 GCA_937902695.1 uncultured Rhodanobacteraceae bacterium | reverse complement strand
TCGCGCGCCAGGACTACGATCCGCAGGGCGCGTCGGTGACGATCCTGATTTCCGAGCATCCGATCGTCGACAAGCTCGGCAAGGACATGATCTCCGACGCGGTCGTCGCGCACCTCGACAAGAGCCACATCACGGTGCACACGTATCCGGAGACGCATCCGCACAACGGCATCGCGACGTTCCGCGCCGACATCGACGTCGCGACCTGCGGCGTGATCTCGCCGCTGAAAGCGCTGAACTACATGATCGACAGCTTCGAATCCGACATCGTGACGATGGACTATCGCGTGCGCGGATTCACGCGCGACGTGAAGGGCCGCAAGCACTACATCGATCACCGCATCAACTCGATCCAGGAATATCTCGCCAAGCACATCCAGCAGAAGTACGAGATGTTCGACGTCAACGTCTATCAGGAAAACATCTTCCACACGAAGATGCACGTGAAGGACTTCGACCTCGACACGTACCTCTTCGACGCGCAGGCGGACGATCTTTCGTTCAAGGATCGAAAGCGCATCGAATCGCTGGTCAAGCGCGAGATCGAAGAGCTGTTCCACGGCCGGAACCTGATGTAGGCGGGCGCCTGCGGACGCGGGCGCCTCGCTTGGCCGCAACCGGTACTTATGGCCGATGCGCGTCGCGCCGCGGCTGCTAGCGTCGGCGTTCGCCGTCGTTTCTCGAATCGAGGGGATTTCCGATGAAGGCTTGCGTCGCCGTCGTGATGTGCGCGGGTTTGCTCGCCGCGTGTTCCGGTCCGTCGAACCCCGAGGGCGAAAAGGCCGCGGCACCCGCGGTGCCGAAGGCGGCCGCGTCCGGGGCGACGACCGCGAAGGCCCTCGTCTCGGGCATCGACAAGGCCAACATGGACGCGACGGCGCGCCCGCAGGACGACTTCTACCGCTACGTCAACGGCCACTGGCTCGACACGACCGAGATCCCGCCGGACAAGCCCGCCTACGGCGTCTTCTCCAAGCTCTTCGACGATGCGCAGGCGAACCTGCGCACGATCATTGAGGATGCGGCGAAGGCCGATCCCGCCACGCTCGACGCCGACCAGCGCAAGGTCGGCGATTTCTACGCGAGCTTCCTCGACGAGGCGACGATCGAATCCGCAGGCCTGAAGCCCGTCGAGGCGACGTTCGCGCGCATCGACGCGGCGAAGAACGGCAAGGACATCGCCGTGCTGATGGGCGAGCTCGGCAAGACGGTGACGCAGCCCGGCCCGTTCGGTCCGGCGCCGACGCTGCCGCTCAACATCGTCGTGCACCAGGACAACAAGGACGCGACGAAGTACATCGCCGACCTGCAGCAGAGCGGCCTTGGCCTTCCCGACCGCGATTACTACGTCGCGGATGACGACGCCAAGCTCAAAGGCATCCGCACGCAGTACGAGGCGTTCGTCGCGAACATCTTCGGCATGGCCGGCGACAGGAACGCGGCGGCCACCGCGAAGGCGATCGTCGCGCTCGAGACGGCGCTCGCCAGGGCGCAATGGACGAAGGTCGACCTTCGCGATCCGATCAAGGGCTACAACAAGACCGAGATCGCCAGGCTCGCGACGCTCGCGCCGGGCTTCGACTGGGACGCGTATCTCGACGCGGCCGGCGTCAAGGGCAAGGTCGACGTCGTCAACCTCGGCCAGCCGACCTACGTCACCGCGTTCGCCAGGCTCGTCAAGGACCAGCCGCTCGCGAGCTGGAAGGCGTATCTGCGCTGGAAGGTGCTGCGCGATGCGGCGCCGAATCTCTCGAAGTCGTTCGTCGACACGAGCTTCGCGTTCTACGGAACGACGTTGCGCGGCGTGCCCGAAAACCAGCCGCGCTGGAAGCTCGGCATCTCGACGGTGCAGCAGGGCATGGGCATGGCGCTCGGCAAGCTCTACGTCGCCAGGCATTTCCCCGCGTCGAGCAAGGAGCGCGCCGACGCGCTCGTCAAGAACCTCCTCGCCGCGTTCAGGCAGGGCATCGACACCCTCGACTGGATGAGCGCCGACACCAAGCGCGAAGCGCAGGGCAAGCTCGCGAAGTTCATGCCGAAGATCGGCTATCCGGATCACTGGCGCGACTACAGCGCGCTCGAGATCGCGAAGAACGATCTGTTCGGCAACGTCGCGCGCGCGAACGCGTTCGAGTACCAGCGCAATCTCGACAAGCTCGGCAAGCCCGTCGACCGCACCGAGTGGGGCATGACGCCGCAGACGATCAACGCGTACTACAACCCCGAGCTCAACGAGATCGTGTTCCCGGCCGCGATCCTGCAGCCGCCGTTCTTCAACCTGGCGGCCGACGACGCGGTCAACTACGGCGGCATCGGC
>CALFNI010000169.1 GCA_937902695.1 uncultured Rhodanobacteraceae bacterium | reverse complement strand
CCCGGTTTCCCCATGGCGAGCCCGGTACCATCGGCGCCGGGATGCAGCAGCAGCACTTCCGCCGGCGCACCGGAGGGCCGGGTGCCGAGCAGCCGAGCGTGCCTGACGCGCGTGCTGTTGAGGACGAGGAGGTCGCCGGGGGGGATGAGCGACGGGAGATCGGTGAACAGTCGGTCGGAGAGGGGCGGTGGGCTGCCGGAGACGGTTCCGCTCCTCCGCCCTTCCGCTTCAACCACCAGCATCCGACTCGCGCCGCGCTCCGCCACCGGCTCCTGCGCGATGAGCTCGCCGGGCAGGTCGTAGTCGAACGCGGACGTGGGATATCCGATGGGCGCGCCGTCAGCGGTCAAAGATGCTTGCCTGATCGGCATGAACGCGACCGTGCTCGACGGCGCCGTCGTCAACATGCACGCCATGGTCGGCGCCGGCGCCGTGATAGCGCCCGGCAAGGTCGTCGGCGAGGGCGAGCTCTGGGTCGGCAATCCCGCGCGGCGTGTGCGCATGCTGAGCGATCAGGAGATCGAGCGGCTTTATTACTCCGCGCGGCACTACGTGAAGCTCAAGACGAACTACCTGGCGCGCTAGCGTCCGGCCGCGTCGTATGCTCGAGACCCGTCAGCATCGCCATCGCCTCGTCGCGATTCGCCCCGCACATCGACGGCGAAGGCCGCAGCCGACGGCAGACGTCCGGCCGTTCCGGCGTGCCGAAGACCGCGCAACGATAGTCGTCGGTCAGCTGTACGCAGCGAACGCCGGCGGGCTTGCCGTTCGGCATGCCGGGAATCGGCGAGGAGATCGACGGGGCGATACAGCAGGCGCCGCAGCCGGCGCGGCATTGCATCGTCAGGCCCCGGACAGCGCCACGGCGAGCTCGCTACGCAGCGCCGCGCGGACCGGCCCCGTGTCGGGCCGCCGTCCGTGCCAGATCGCGAATGCATCGGCGGCCTGCTCGATCAGCATGCCGAGCCCGTCCGCGGCGCGCGTCGCGCCCGCCGTGCGCGCCCAGCGCAGGAACGGCGCCGCGGCAGGTCCGTACGAGAGGTCGTAGCACAGCGTCTCCGGCGCGACGATCGACGACGGTGCATCGAATGTCGCGACTGCATGTCCTGCAGCCGTCGCGTGCACGATGAGATCGAACGCATCGGCCGCGGCGAGATCGCTCCAGCCGATGGCCTGTGCCTTCGGGGCGAGCGCGGCGGCGAGCACGCGCGCGCGTTCGTGCGTGCGATTCGCGATCGCGACGTGACCGGCGCCCGCTTCGGCGAGCGCAAACGCGACGGCGCGCGCGGCGCCGCCCGCGCCCAGCAGCAGGCAGCGATGACCGTGCGGCTCGAACGCATGGTGTTCGGCGATGTCGCGAAGGAGGCCGCTGCCATCCGTGCTGTCGCCGCGCCAGTGGTCGTCCTCCCGGATCAGCGTGTTGACGCTGCCGCAGCGTCGCGCGCGCGCGCTGACGCTCGAGCAAAGCGCCGCGGCATCCTGCTTCAACGGCAGCGTGACGTTCGCGCCGACGCCGCCCTCGCGCGCGAACGCATCGAGCGCGCGCGCAAAATCATCGTGGCCGGCCTTGATCGCACGGTACTCGAGCGCGATGCCGAACTGCTGCGCGAACATCGCGTGGATGCGCGGCGACAGCGAATGCGCGATCGGCTGCCCGAACACCGCGAACTGGAGCCGCGCCGGCACGACCGCCTCAGCGCGCCTCGCGCAGCCACTTCGCGACGTCGAGCGCGAAGTACGTCAGCACCGCATCGGCGCCGGCGCGGCGGATGCCGGTCAGCGCCTCGATCACGCACGCGCGCTCGTCGAGCCAGCCGTTCGCGAACGCGGCTTTCAGCATCGCGTATTCGCCGCTGACCTGGTAGGCGAACGTCGGCACGCCGAAGCGCTCCTTCACGCGCCGGATGATGTCGAGATACGGCATGGCCGGCTTGACCATGACGATGTCCGCGCCCTCGTCGAGGTCGAGTGCGATCTCGCGCATCGCCTCGTCGCCGTTCGCGGGATCCATCTGGTAGGTGTACTTGTTGCCCTTGCCGAGATTGCCGGCCGAGCCGACCGCGTCGCGGAACGGGCCATAGAACGCCGATGCGTATTTCGCCGAGTAGGCGAGGATGCGCGTGTGGATCTGTCCCGCCGATTCGAGCGCGCGGCGGATCGCGCCGACGCGGCCGTCCATCATGTCCGACGGCGCGACGATGTCGGCGCCGGCCGCGGCGTGCGAGACGGCCTGCTTGACGAGCGCCTCGACGGTTTCGTCGTTGACGACATAGCCGGCGTCGTCGACGAGGCCGTCCTGGCCGTGCGTCGTGAACGGATCGAGCGCGACGTCGGTGATGACGCCAAGCTCGGGATGCGCCTTCTTGAGCGCGCGCACGGCGCGCTGCGCGAGGCCGTCGGGATTCCACGCCTCGCGCGCATCGAGGCTCTTCGCCTCGGCCGGCGTGACCGGAAACAGCGCCAGCGCGGGAATGCCGAGCGCATGCGCCTCGCCCGCGACGCGGAGCAGCTCGTCGATCGAGAGCCGCTCGACGCCGGGCATCGACGGCACCGGCTCGCGGATCGCGCGGCCCTCGCGGACGAAGACCGGCAGGATCAGGTCGGCCGGGGTCAGGTCGGTCTCGCGCATCAGCGCGCGCGAGAAGGCATCGCGGCGCATGCGGCGCGGCCGGGTCTGCGGATGGGGCATCGTGACGTCGCCGGAAACTCGGGATGCGCATTGTACGCGCGCGGGTCCGGCAGGCACGCGATGAACGATCCGCGTGTCACGCGCGCTCACTTTCGGCTGGATTATGCTTGGCCTACGCCGGCGACCGGACGACGGTGGACCGGCGCCGGTCTTCGAGCAGGGGGCTCGACCGTCATGACATTCGAAGTCGCGCGGACCGCGGCGAAGCTCGGAGTTGCGCAGTTCGTGGCGGCGGCGCTGCTGCTCGCGATCGGCGGCCGGGCGTTCGCGGGCGATCGGGCGCTGCTGCCCGGCTCGGCACACGACGAACCGGCCAAAGCCGGCGAGACGCGCTCGTACCGGGTAAGGCTCGGCGCCGGCCAGGCGGCGGAACTCTCGCTCCGGCAGCGCGACGCGACGGCACTCTCGCTGCACTGGTCGGCGGCCGGCGCGCAGGCCGTGGCACTGCGAACCGAAGCGGGGCGCGAGTCGACGCTGCGCGCGACGCTCGTCGCGGACGGACCGGCGTCGTGGACGGTCTCCGTAGTTCCTGCGCGGGCGGACGTCGCCTTCCGCTATTCGATTTCGCTTTCAGCCGCGCACCCGGCCACGACGGCCGATCGCGACCGGGCCGCCGCCGCCGCGTCGCTCGTCGGGGCCGAAGCGCTCCGCGCCAGGGGCGACAAGGCCGTCGCCGGCGACGCGCGCAAACGCTATCGCGACGCGATCGATGCCGCCGCGCGTGCCGGCGACGGCTGCGCCGTCCGTCATGCATATGTGTCGTGGTCCGGATTCGAGCACGAGATCGTCGACGCCGCCGCACAGAAGACGACCGCGCAGGCGGCGATCGACGCGGCCTGCGCGGATGGCGCCGCCGACGCCGCGCTCGCGCTGCGCCTGCTCGGCAGCGCATACATCAACCAGGGCGATTTCGCGTCGGGCACACGCGAGACGGAGCGTGCGGTTGCGGCGTTCAAAGCGACCGGCGACGACTACCAGCAAGGCGTCGCGCTGCGCAACCTCGGTCTCGCCTACGCCGAATCCGGCGAGGTCGGCAAAGCGCTCGCGACGACGCAACTGGCATTGCATGCCGCCGAGCAGACCGGCGACGGCAAGCTGCTGGCGCTCGTGCGCAACGATCTTGCGTTCATGCACAACGCGCGCGGCGAGTTCGCGCTGGCGATCGATGCGTACCGCAAGACGCTGGATACGCTCGCGGCCAATCCGTACCCGATGGCAGAGGCCGTCGCGTGGATCAACCTCGGCATCGCCTATGGCCAGCTCGGCGACGGCGAGCAGGCAATGGACGCGTATGCGAAAGGCGAAACGGCCGCGACCGCGATCGACTGCTGGTCGTGCCTCGCCGAAATCGCGGTCGATCGCGGCGACGATCTGCTCGACGACGACAAGCCGGCCGACGCCGAGGCCTCGTACAGGCACGCGCTCGAGATCGCCGACGCCCACGCGCTGACGCGCCAGCGCGCCGAAGCGCTGCGGGGGCTCGGCCGATCGGCGATGGTGGCGCAGCAGTGGGATCGCGCGCGCACGCTGTTCGAGCAGGCGCGCGACGAGCTGCACCGCACGCACGGCGTCGTCAACGAGTCGGTCGTCTATTCGATGCTCGGCGATCTCGACAACCGCCTCGACCGCTTCGCGCAGGCGCGTGCGAACTACGACCGGGCGCTAGATCTCGCCAGGCAAGCCGACAACCAGTCCTGGCAGGCCGTCGCGTACGCAAGCCGCGCGCGCGTCGCGGAAGAGACCGGCGATCTCGCCGCGGCGCGGCGCGACATCGGGCAGGCGGTCGCGCTGATCGAGTCGGAGCGGACACGGATCAGCGCGCCGGACCTGCGCACCAGCTATTTCGGCACCAAGCGCTCGTATTACGCCCTTTACGTCGACATCCTGATGCGCGCAGGTCACGCCGCCGACGCGCTCGCGGTCGCCGAACGCGCGCGTGCGCGCGAGCTGCAGGATCAGCTCGCCGAGCGGGCGATCGATGTCGACAAGGATGTCGATCCCGGCCTCATCGCCGGCGAGCGCGACGCGGAGGATGCGTTGCATGCGCTCGCCTACCGCCTTTCGCAGGTGCCGGACGACGACACGAGCGGGCGGACCGCGCTGCTCGCGCGGATCGACGAGGCGAGCCGCACGCTGGATGCCGCGCGCGGCCGCACCCGCGCGACGAATCCGCGCTATGCGGAGCTGAAGCATCCCGCAGCGCTCGGCGTCGCCGAAATCCAGCACGATCTCGTCGGCCCGAGCGTGAGCGTGCTCGAGTATTGGCTCGGCGACGAGAAGAGCTATCTCTGGGTCGTCTCGCACGATGCGCTGCAGGCGTTCGTGCTGCCGCCGCGCGCGACCATCGAGCGCGACGTCGCTGCGCTTCGCGCGAAGCTGCTCGCGCCGGCCGCCCCCGCGGCGATCCCGATCGAGCAGCGCGCAGCGGCCGATTCGGCCGGCATCGCGATCGCCCGCGCGGCGGCGGCGGCGCTCCTCGACGAGCTCGTGCCGAAGCAGGCCCGTGCCGCATTGAAGGGCACCGTCGCGATCGTCGCCGACGGCGCGCTTCAATCGCTGCCGTTCGCGGTATTCGGAGGCGACGCGGCCTATGTCTACCTGCCCTCGATCGGCACGCTGCGCGGCTTGCGCGCGCTGGAGCGTCCGGCGGTGGCGTCGAATCGCGTCGCGGTCTTCGCCGATCCCGTGTTTCGCGTCGACGACGAGCGGCTCGGCGGCCGCGCGATGAAAGCGCCGGAGACCGACGACACCGCACTGCTGCGCGCCGCGAGCGAAGCCGGCGTCGCGAACCTGCCGCGCCTGCCGCACACGCGCGACGAGGCTGCTGCAATCGCGGCATTCCTCACCGGCGATGCCCTCTGGACCGCGGTCGATTTCAGCGCGAATCGCGACGCGGTGCTCGGCGCCCGCTGGTCGGATTACCGCATTGCGCACTTCGCGACGCACGCGCTGCTCAATGCGCGGCATCCGGAGCTCTCCGGCATCGTGCTCTCGCTCTACGACAAGGATGGCCGCGCCGAGGACGGCTTCCTGCGCGCCAACGACATCTACAACCTGCACATGCCGGCCGATCTCGTCGTGCTGAGCGTCTGCGAATCGGCCCTCGGCAAGAACGTCGGCGGCGAAGGCGCGGCGAACCTCGCGCGTGCGTTCTTCTATGCCGGCGCGCGGCGTGTCGTCGCCAGCCTCTGGCCGGTCGACGATCGCGCGAGCGTTGCATTCATGCGCGCGTTCTACGCGGGGATGATCGCCCGGCGGCTCGATCCGCCGCAGGCGCTCGCCTGGGCGCAGAAGCAGATGCGCGCGAGCGAGCGCTGGCAGGCACCGTATTACTGGAGCGGTTACATCGTCGAGGGCGACTGGCGATGAGCGACGCCGGCGTCGCGGCGGACAGCGCGTTCGCGGCGCTCCTGGCACGGCTATCGGCCGACGGCGGCGATGCGGCGGCCTACGAATCGCTGCGGCGGCGCCTGATCCAGTTCCTCAGGCTGCACGTGCCGGCCGAAGCGGACGATCTCGCCGACGTGGTGCTCGACCGGCTCGCGCGCCGCCTGCATGAGGGCACCGACGTCGCCAGCGTGCCCTCGTACGCGCCCGGCATCGCGCGCATGGTGCTGCACGAGGCGCGTGCGAAATCGGCGCGGCGGCATCGTGCCGAAGCCGATCCGACGCTCGTGCCGGACGACGAGGCGCCCGACGACGCGAGCGAGCTCGAGCACGTGCTCGCCGCGCTGCGCGCCTGTCTGGATGCCGCGGGAACGAGCGCGCGCCGGCTGATCCTCGCCTACTACGGCGCCGACGGCGCCGCGCGCATCGCGACGCGCAAGCGCCTCGCCGACGAGTGCGCGATCTCGCTCAACGCGCTGCGCAACCGCGCGCTGCGCCTGCGCGACGCGCTCGAAGATTGCGTGCGCAAGCGCACGGTTTCATGAGGTTGCGCGTGATGAAAGCAAACCCGCGATCACTAGCGATGAGAGCCGGCATTTTGCCGCGACCGATGATCCTGCGATGACCGAAGCGACCGACGACACGCTGCGCGACTGGCTGCTCGGGAAACTCGCGTCCGCCGATGCCGACGTGCTCGAGCAGCGGCTGATCGAGGACGAAGACTTCGCGGCGCGGCTTCGAGGCGTCGAGACCGATCTTCTCGACGATCTCGCACGCGGCGCGCTTGCCGGCGCCGAACGCGCGCGCGCGGCGGCGTATTTCGCGGCAACGCCGCAGGATCGCCTGCGTTTGCGCATCGCGCGTGCGCTTGCGGCGATCGACGCCGGGAAGACGACGTCGCCGCGCGGGCGCGGTCACGTACACGCCGGTGATCCCGGTAGCGTACGCGCGATGCGGTTGCGCCGCCGGTGGTCGGCGACTGCGATCGCATTGGCGGGAATCGCGGCGGTCGCCGTTATCGCGCTGCGCCTCCAGCCGGATGCGACGGCGCCGGCCGCGTTCACGATCACGCTGACCGACGGCCAGCAGCGCGGCGCTTCATCGATCGAAATCGCCGTGCCGGCCGGCGCGAGCGAGCTGCGCGTGCAGGCCGAAGTCGATGGCGATGCCGGCGCGCACTACCTTCTTGCGATCGACGACACCTTCGCCGCGAGCGGCCTCCCCGTGCGGACGGCCGGCGCATACCGCTACGTCGAGACGATGGCGCCCGCCGCGGCGCTGGCGGCGGGCGCGCATCGCGTCCGCGTCGTCGCCGAAAAGGGCGCCGCGGGGGAATCGAGCTGGACGCTGACGACGCGCAACCAATGATCGCCGCGTGATACTTCGCGCAGCCGCGTCACTCCCCCATGAGCGCCCCACGCGGCGCCGGCCAGGTCCAAGGGGGACTCCATGTCGTTCGTCGCTTGCGTCGTTGCCGCGATCCCGCGGTCCATCCTCTCCAGCGCGTCGTGGCAGCGAATCGGATTCGCGGCAGCGACGCTGTTTTGCCTGCTCCCGCCGGCGTACGCGGCCGATTCCGCGCGCACGAGCCTTGCCGGGCACGTGCTGCCCGCGCTCACCGAATCGACGCGGATCGCGCGCAAGTCCGCCAGCGAGGGCGACGAAGCGCTGACGCTGACGGTCGTGCTGAACCGCGACGACGAAGCCGGTTTCCAGCAGTTCCTCGCCGACGTGCACGACGCGTCGTCGGCGGATTTTCACCGCTTCTCCGATCCGATCTCTCTCGCCGACCGCTTCGGACCGTCGCCATCGACGTATGCAGCCGTGCGCGCGTACTTCGCCGCGCAGGGTTTCGCCGTCGTCGAGGATTCGGCGAACCGGCTGACGCTGACGCTGCGTGGCACGATCCGCGAGGCGCAGGCCGCGCTCGCGGTCGCCATCGCCGATTTCTCGCTCGGCGAGCGCACGTTCCATGCGAACGAAAACGCGCCGTCGTTGCCGGCCGACATCGCCGCGCACGTGCAGGCCATCGTCGGGCTCTCGAACCTCGCGATGCCGCAGCCGAACTGGTTCGCGCTGCCGCTCATCGATGCGATCTGCCAGCTGCAGGCGGCGTTCCCGATCGCGACGGCGCCCGGCTACACGCCGCCGACGCAGCAGCAGCTCTTCAACGAATGCGTCACCGCGCTGCGCAACCTGAACTCGTACTGGAATCCGGGCGGCGGCGGGCTCAGGGCACCCTTCGGCGCCGGCGACGACGGCGGCAGCGGACAGACGATCGGCCTCGTCGAGTTCGACAGCTACCTGCGAACCGACGTCCAGGATTTCCTCGAAATCGCGGGCCTTCCGGCCGCGCAGATCAATCGCCTCACCAACGTGCACGTCAACGGCGGCGCGCAGCGCGGCGCGAGTGAAAGCGAGGTGCTGCTCGACATCGACACCGTGCTCGCGGTCGCGCCCGGGGCGAACGTGGTCGTGTACGACGTGCCGTTCAGC